>JAFRVI010000078.1 GCA_017438525.1 Clostridia bacterium | reverse complement strand
TTGTAGCGTAATTCAAAGAAAAAGACGAATATGTGAAAGGCACGAGGGGTAAATAGTTTACAAAATACGAATTGACAAAAGAAAATGCGTGAGTATAATCGAATCAGAAGCAGGGCGTTTTTGGGGGTGTGTAAAGATGCCGCCCGGGAGAGCGT
This sequence comes from Clostridia bacterium, assembly GCA_017438525.1. Classification (NCBI taxonomy): domain Bacteria; kingdom Bacillati; phylum Bacillota; class Clostridia; species Clostridia bacterium. Next base: position 46,779 of record JAFRVI010000078.1, on the reverse strand, counting down.
TCGGTTCGCATCCGAGAGGTCGTGGGTTCGAATCCCTTCAGGTCCACCACCGCCGCAAGGCGAAAAACCCGTCTGTTCGTTGAACAGACGGGTTTTTCCTATGCCTTGTTATGCGTTTTTCGGATACACGGACTTTTTCGATCATGTTGACTTTATAAAAAGCAGATAGAGTATAACCGGGTGCGTTTGATCGGGCGACGGCGCTCACTTTTAACGGCTTGGAAATCGCTTCCGACAGGTATTTTTATTTTTCAACGGGTCTGTCGGTATCAAAAAATAACTGATTCTTAGTATCGGAATGGAAATACTTAATTTGAAATTTCGATTTTAGTATTGAAATATTCAAATTCTCGCTATATAATAAAGAATAATTAGATTTAAATGTATATCGGAGGAATCGGAATGGCTACAAGCTATAAGAAACTGTGGCATATTCTTTTGGATCGAAACTTGAAAAAGAAAGATCTCAAAGAGAAGGCGCAGTTGACTCAGTATCAAATCTACAAGCTGGGAAAAGGGGAAGCCGTGACAACGGACGTGATCGGAAAAATATGCAACGCGCTGGGCGTTAAGGCGGATGATATAATGGAATTCATCCCTGACGAAAAGCGTGTGTGATTATGAAATACGGAGGTTTGCGATTATGCTTACAATAGAGAAGTTGAAGGATTTCGGCGCCGAGGTTGAAAAAGCTCTCCCGCGCTGCGGAAACAACGAAGCGCTTTATCTGCGGCTCGTCGGAATGTGCGTTGACGAGCTCCGGACGGACATGCTCGGCGAAGCGCTGAAGGATGGGGATCTCGACCGCGCTTTTAATGTCGCCCACAAGCTGAAGGGCGCCGTCGGCAATCTGGCGCTGGTACCGATATTCGATCCGATATGCGAACTCACCGAACTGCTTCGCAATAAAACGCCGGGAGATTACGATAAACTGCATAATCAGATCGTTTTGAAAACAAACGAGCTTACAGAACTTGTGAAATGAGAGCCGAGATGGAGAAACGGTTTATAGCGTTTCTTTATATCGCGGTGATTATCAAAGGCGGTTAAAAGTTATGAAAAGAACGGGAATAATCGTAATCAACGTCCTGATTATGGTCGCGATCCTTGCCTTTGTCGCGGTTTATACCATATTTGACAGCAAGAGCAATCTGCAAAGGCAAACCGAACAATTTGAAAACTCCACCGTCGCTATGGAGCGTGTCACCGAAAACTATCTGGAAGGCGAACAGCGTATTTGCGACGTATGGGCGCGGTATATCAACAGCAGGGAAATGTCCATGGAAGAAGCCGCTGCTTTTATCCGTATTTCTCACGTGCTGCCGAATGCGTCCGCTCATCTGATCTATCTTGACAGCAAAACGGGCGTATCAACGCGATCTCGTCCGGGCAACGATGACGACTACGAAGTGTCTTATAAGAATATAGATTTTCTGGACGCTACGTCGTGGATATCGGACATCGGCGAATCCATAAATATTTCTCGCGCCTATACGAATCCGATGAACGGCGAACAGTCTCTCGCTTTCTGCAACAAGATAATGCTCCGCGATTCCGACGACGGTATCGGTAAAGAGGCCGTTCTGCTTCGTGTGCTGCCCATATCCGAGCTGGAGCAGAAGTGGATATTCCCGCAGGAAGAATTCGAGAATGCGGAAATAGCCATGATCGATTTCGACGGCGATTATACCATAAAAAGCAAAACGTTCAAGAACTCAAACTTTTTTGAGTTCTATAAGTCGTATAACCCCTCGGATCCGGCTCTTCTTGAAAGTCTTCACGCCGAAATAACGTCCGCCACGGGCTCCATTGCGATTCTTAACTCCCGGGGAGAAAAAATGCTGCTTGCCTATACTCCGATCGCGAAATCGGTCGAGTGGGCCTTGCTGAGTCTTATTCCGGAGTCGGATCTGAACGTAAATACGCAGAACTGGCTTCTGATCGGAGTTGTTTCAGCCGGTCTGCTGGTATTGTTCGTTATAGATCTGCTGTTCGTTCAATATTTCAATAAAAAACTGCGAAAGGCGGCAATGGAAGCGGATTCCGCCAATAAAGCGAAAACCGATTTTCTTTCCGCAATGTCTCACGATATCCGGACTCCGATGAATGCCATCATCGGTCTGACGACGATCGCGCAAAAGAATCTCGGAGATACCGAAGCGACGGGAGAAAGTCTTCGCAAGATCGGTCTTGCCGGCAACCACTTGCTGACGCTGATCAACGATATTCTGGATATCTCGAAGGTGGAAAGCGGGAAATTGAATCTGTCGCCTGTGACGTTTTCCGTAGTTGAAACGGTCGAGAATCTCGTCAACCTGTCTCAGCCGATGGTGAAAGAGAAAAACATAGATTTCAACTTCCGCGTCAACCGCATGGAAAAAGAGTATCTGTACGCCGATCAGCTCAGACTGAATCAGATCTATATCAATATCCTTTCCAACGCCGTCAAATACACCGAGCCCGGCGGCAGCGTCAGCGTGGATATGAAGGAAGAGGAAAGCTCCGTCTCCGGCTGCGTGAAGTTGACATATCGGGTTTCCGATACCGGAATCGGCATGACTCCGGAATTTATGGAAAGGATGTTCCAGCCGTTTTCGCGTCAGACGGACAGCCGCGTGAACAGTATCCAGGGGACGGGACTCGGTCTTGCGATTACCAAAAAGATGGTCGACCTGATGGGCGGAACGATCGAATGCCGGAGCGAAGAAGGCAAAGGGACGACGTTTACCGTCGTCATAGATATTCCCGTATCCGACAGACAAAGAGACGATATGATGCTCGATTCGATCGACGTTCTTGTCGTCGACGACGACGAAGTGCTTCTCAAAACGGCCGCGGACACGCTCGAATCCATGGGCGCCGCGGCGGAATGCGCGAAGAGCGGCGCGGAGGCGCTCAGTATGGTTTCGAAACGCCGTAATGAAGGGCGGAACTACGACGTTATCATACTCGACTGGAAGATGCCGGATATAAACGGCATCGAAACGGTACGCAAAATCCGCTCGGAAATAGACGAAAATATCCCAATCCTGCTGATATCCGCATACGACAGGTCAGAAGTCGAAGAAGAGGCGAAGAAGGCGGGAGCCAACGGCTTCGTCAGCAAGCCGCTTTTCCGCTCCACGCTTTATGACAAGATCAGCCAGCTGCTCGGAAAGGAAATCAAATCCGTCGAGCCGGAAGACGACTATTCGGACCTTGAAGGAGTACATATCCTTGTGGCAGAGGATAACGACATCAACTGGGAGATCATAAAGGCGATGCTCGGTATGTTCGGCATTACCGCGGATCGTGCGGAAAACGGCCGCGTTTGCGTCGACATGATGAGAGAGGCGGAGGAAGGGCTCTATACGCTGATCTTTATGGACGTGCAGATGCCGGAAATGAACGGACTTGACGCCACGAGGGCGATCCGCAAGCTGGAGGATCCGTGGGCCGCGTCGATCCCCATTATCGCGATGACGGCGGACGCGTTTTCAGAAAACGTCACCGAATGTCTGAACGCGGGAATGGACGGACATATCGCCAAGCCCGTGGACGTCAAACTTGTAATCAAAGAAATCCGAAAGATTAAAGAAGGGAAAAACAAAAATGAAAAGAATCTTTAACATAATTCTGGCGGCGTTAATGATTCTCGGCTCGGCCGCCTGCAGTTCCGCGAATCAGCAGGCGGAACAAAAGGGTTTTGAACCCAAACTGGACAAAGCCGCCGAGTGCAAGATCAATGTAGCCGGCTCTTACGGCAACTTCGAGGCGCTTGAAGCGGAATTCGACCGTTTCAACGAGTATTACCCAAACGTTGAAATGAGCTACACGAAACTCGACGACTACGAAAACTCGCTCGCAACCGTTCTGGAAGGAAACGACGCGCCGAACATTTTCTTTTCGTTCAGCTGGATGACCGGCAACCCCGCTTATGACGAGGTTTTCGCCCATATGGAAAATCTTGCCGACGATACTCTCGGACTGGATCTGGACTGCATCCGTCCCGGCCTGCTCAACCGTGACTCACAGGGGCGCGTGCTTACTGTTCCGATCTTTTCCACTTCCTACGGGATGCTGATCAACAACGATCTTTTTGAAAAAGAAGGGCTTAAAGTGCCCGTGACTTTGCGGGAACTTATCGACGTTTGCGCGTCGTTCCGTGAAAAAGGATACGAAAGCCCAATGATGGGGTACAGCGAAAAGCCATCCAGCTGTTTTATGAATACGGTCGTTTACCTGGGTTTTGCGGGAACGCTGGCCGAGCATCCGGAGATGGTAGCTCCTGCAAATGAATGCGATCCCGCGGCGGGTGAATATATGCGTCCGGCTCTCGAAGTGCTCTCTCAGCTGATCGATAAAGGATGCGTCAATCTGGAAAAATGCGACGAGATAAGCGATAACTATGCCGAGGTTATCATGCGCTTCTTTGAGGGGGATGTTCCGATGATGATCTGCACGGCCGATACGGTATCGGGGACGGGCAAACGCGAAAGTCAATTGGAAGCTTTTATCGCGCATCCGTTTTCCTATACCTTCGCTCCGATCCCGACGACTGACAAGGGCGGGTATTTCCTTGACACTCCTTCCGTTCAGTTTTCCGTCAACAGTTCCTGCGACAATCTGGATATGACGAATGAATTCATGCGTTTTATCATCTCAAAAACGGAATTGAATCAGATGGCGTCCGTAAAACGTCTGATCGCTCCGTTAAACGATCTGTCCTTCGACAAGGTGTACGCCCCCCTCGATGATGTCGCGTCGGACCTTATCGTTTCACCGACCGCGCTCGGAATCGAGGATACGCTCGCCGTTCAGGTACGTCTCGCTTCTTATCGGGTCGGAAGGGGGACCTTGACAATCGATGAAGCCGTGGCAAAATACGGGAGTCTGGAATGAGTGAAAGAGTAACCGTTACTATTCAACAGACGCATAAAAAGTCCCGATACCATAACGGCGCCCGCATATCAAAGGGCGTGCAGATAAGGGATAAGTCGGGTTTTGAACGGCTGTTTCCCACTCAAACTTCACAAAAAACAGCGGCCATACGTCAAGTATGACCGCTGTTTTGTTGTTTTGCCTGAACGATGAACGTCTCGTTCGAAGCAAAAGATCCGTTTTAAGACCGGTGTATCCCTTATCTGTACGCCCAAAAGTGTGGGGGAGTTTGTTATGGAGTTTTATTCCTGACGTGGCCGTCTGTTATTCCGCTTTGGCGAATCTGTTCTTCCTGTTCTTTATCACGATCAGGACGATGAGCGCGATCGAAGCACCGATGGACATGAGCGCGCCGGTGATCAGCGCTACCTTCAAAAACGGCGCGTTGGAATTCAGCTTTATTGACGTAGAGGTATCTATCGCGGCGGAATTGATGAGGAAGAAACTGCCGGAGGCGGAGGAGTAGACCGTGATCTCGCTCTTGCCTTCATCGAGCGAGTACTCGACGGAGTCGAGCGAACGCGTTTCGGTGTTATACACCATCAGCGCAAGCTTGCCGTCGCGCTTGAATTGATTGACGCAGGCGGCGTTTACGCCGTAAACGAACTTCATCTTGCCGTCGAAGGTGTTCAGATCTTTCGGCTGTCCCTTGACGTTGTAGGCGGTCATCGCGAGGGTGAAGGTCTGCAGTATGTGGGTGGACTGCACCGAGGAGCTGACCTTGTCCATCACGGTCCCGTTGACCGGACCGTAAGAAACGATGAGCTTTGAGTTGATGTGGTCGTCCTCGACGCAGGAGGCGGGTATCTCGATCGGCACCCAAACGTCGCATCCGTCGAAAGCGATGCGGAAGTTGTCGTTGCCCTTCATGCCCTTGGCCTCGGTGTTGCGGATGGTGACTTCGTAATACCCGTCGTTTTCCTCGGGCTCGAGTTTGAAATCCTTTCCGTCGTCGGGATCGCCGTCGCCGAGTTTGAGGTCGGCGAACTTCGGCGTCTTGCCCTGCACCGGATCGCCGCTGAAACGGGAACCGGAAGAGCTTGATTCCGGCTTGTCGCTGCTTTTGCTTCGCGTCGAGGAGTCCGACTCGTCGGATTCGGAGCTGTCGGAATCACCGTCGCCGTCAGGAGCTGAACTCTCGGATTCCTGCTCGTCGCTGCTCGAGGCCTCGATCTCCGTGCTCACGGAAGAATCGGGCGCGTCGGGGGAACTCTCCGAATCGCCCTCCGCCAGAGAAACGAGGCAGGGAATGCAGGCGAGCAGCAGGATCAATATGAAAATCAAAACGGTTTTTGCTTTCACGATATCATCCGCCTATGAATTGATAAATTGATTATACACCGTTACCGCTCTTTTTTCAAGACTATTTCCGCAACTTCCGGACGGCAGAGGAAACGGAGCGGTATCAGCGCGCGTCCGAGCCCCGCGGTCACGAACATCTTCGTCTTTCCGCGTTCATACAGACCGTAGCAGTATTCGGGGAAAAGCCGCCGTGTCGGAGAAAATACGCCGCCGAGCCCGGGAATGCGCACGATGCCGCCGTGTATATGCCCGCTTAAAACGAGGTCGTATCCGGCGTCGGCGTACTGCGGGAAAAACTGCGGGACGTGCGCCATAAGTATATTAACTTCGCCGTCGACCGGCTTCAGCGGCCCTTCGAACGCGCCGTCGGGAATGCGGAACGGGTGCACGCCTTTATGCCTCGCGCCTTCGAGCGAGAGGCCGAAAAGATTGACGTGCGCGCCGTTCCTTTCGATGCGTCGGGCGGAGTTGTCGAGCAGTACGCAGCCGGTCTTGCGCAGATCGGCGCGCTGCTTTTCGAGCAGGTCGTTATGGCGATAAACGAGCCGCAGCTCGTGGTTGCCGAGCGAAACGTAGACGGGCAGGGGTTTCAGTCCGAGCCATAGCTTGTGCGCGGCGCCTTTTTCCGGATGCTCGAACGAAACGCCGCCGGCGAAATCTCCGGTCATAAGCACGCAGTCGGGTTTGCAATTCTTTATACGCGAAATAAGCCGCCCGTTGCTTTTTCCAAAGGAGGCGTTGTGCAGGTCGGATATGTGGACGAGCTTGAAGCCGTCGAATTCGTCCGGCAGGTTCCGGATCGGGATCTCCATCCGCGTCGTTCGGAGCGTAAAGGTGGAGATCAGCGCCGCGGCGAGAAAAACGGCCGCGACCGCAATCAAAACGTAAATGACCATACGTCAATTATACGATAAAAACGCGCTTAATACAACCCCCGATTTTCTCATACCTGCGCCGCAAAGTGTTTCAGGAAGATAATAACTTTGACAACCGCGCGATTTTGTGTTATATTATGTCGAAAGAGAGAGGGAGGCGACGGTTTGGAAGCGAAGACGAAGCGTATGCTTAAAATAATCACCGGCGTAATGGCGGCGCTGTTTTTCGGCGTGGCAGTATTGACCTTCTTCACTTTCTCGGAAAACGATTACGTCGCCGACTACGGGAAGATACGGCAGATCGTTGCGGCGAACGCCCGCGTTAGCAGCAGCGCGAGGAGCAGCGGGTACTTTTCCTTCAACCTGAAGGAAGCCAACGCGGCGGCGGAATTTTCCGAAGACAGCGGATCGGGAAGCGAAAGCGGCTCCGGTTCGACCGCCGCTTCCGAAAGCGCGCCGTCGTCTGCGGGAAGCTCATCTTCCACGAAGTCGAGTTCGACCTCCTCTTCAAAGTCAAGTTCAAGCTCCGTATCAAGCTCGGCGGACGCATATTCGGGTTCGTCCGCACCGTCTTCATCCGAAGACCAAACCGGCGAAATCGCGATACTCGGCAGGTCGGTGCTGACGAAATCGCAGCTTCTCGCATACTCCGACGCGCATAATAGCGAAATGCGGCTGACCTGTTCGCTCGACGAGCTCATCGGATACTACCTCTCAATCGGCGCGAAATACGGCGTGCGCGGCGATATAGCGTATCTGCAGGCGATAATCGAGACCGGCTGGTTCAGATTCAACCGCCCGAACGGATACCACGTATACGAGGGCGGCGAATGGGTTTATAAAAACGGCCCGCGCCCGGAGGGGTATTACGTCGTTCCGTCGGATAACAACTTCTGCGGCCTCGGCGTAACCGGATACATAAGCGAAAACAACACGCTGTGCCGCTTCGATACCGCCGCGCTCGGCGTGGAAGCGCAGATACAGCACCTCTACGCCTACGCCTGCAAATCGCCGCTCCCGTCCGGAACGGCGAAGATCGATCCGCGCTTTAATCTCGTGACGCGCGGCTGCGCGCCGAACTGGAACGACCTCGGCGGAGGCAACTGGGCGGCGGATAAGGAATACGCCGCAAAAATACTCGCTTCTTACAAAAAAGCGTCGGGAGAATAACCGCCGTCAGCTGAATAGGTTTTTCAAAAACCGGAACCACTCGACGATTTTCAGCTTGATCTTGTAACCAGTTTCGTTCCCGCTCTGCATAAGTTTGTAATCGCGCGCGGGCAGCTCGTTTCCTTTCGCCGCCGAAACGCAAAGCGGCGGGAACATAACGCACCACCAGTTTTTGCCTTCTCCCTCGCCGAGCACGACCTTCAGCGCGTCGTAATCGCCGGACGGCAGCGTGTTGCCGTCATATTCGCGCGTGTCGAAGTAGGAGCGCGAGAGTGAAATCTCCGCGCCGTAGTCGAAGCCCTTTTCCGCAAGGAACGTGTTGACCTTTTCGGTCAATTCAGCCGCGTTTTCTCTGAAATATATCTCCGCATCGCCCTTATCAGCCGCGTCTCCGACGCGGCTTTTCGTTTCTTCGAGCAGCAGGTCGCGCACCTCCAGCTTGACCGCCTGGTCGGCTTCGGAGTCGGAGTTCGCGATAACGTGCAGGCGCAGCACGTCGCCGCGCAGCTGTTCGCAGTCCCGCGCGAAGACGGAGACGTCGGCGGCGAAGGCGGATATAAGCAGCAGTATAACGGTAAGTATCACGGCCCATCTGGTTTTTGTCATTTTCATCATTCCTTTTCTTAGGCGTTCAAAGGGAGTATTTGCCAAATGCGCGCGATTTATGCGGAAACGCTTGCAAGTTTTCCCAAAGTATGCTAATATTCAATTATTCAAAAATATGAAACGAAGGGTGATGCGTTATGCTGAAACAAGCGAAAACATTCGTTCAGGCGATCGCGGCGGGGCTTATGATAAGCATCGGCGGCACCGTGTATATGATTTGCCCGAATAAGCTTCTCGGCGCGTTCATGTTCGCGCTCGGACTGTTTATGGTCTGCGTCTGGAAATTCAACCTTTTCACCGGCAAGATCGGCTACGTCGTGGAGGATAAGTCCACGTGGAAAACACTGGCGCAGATATGGATAGGCAACCTCTGCGGCGCGCTTCTCGCGGGTTACGCCATCCGAGCGACGCGTATGTTCGAAAAGATGAGCGAAGCGGTGACCGCCTCCGTCGAAGCGAAGCTCGGCGACGCGTGGTACAGCACCTTCCTGCTGGCGATATTCTGCGGAATGCTGATGTTCCTCGCGGTCGACACCTTCAAAACGGTCGAGAGCGGATTTATGAAGACCGTCGCGGTCATTCTGCCTATCGCCGTCTTCATCGTCGCGGGCTTCAACCACTGCATCGCGGATATGTATTACATTTCCGCGGCGAACGCGTGGTCACTCGACGCCGCCGTATACGTGCTCATCGTGACCGCCGGCAACGCCGTCGGCTCGGTCATAATCGCGTTTTTCAAGAAGTTCCGGTAAAATAAATCACGTCCGTTCGGGCAGAATACCCGTAGAGGTGATTTGATTGATAAAGAAAACGCTCGTAATACTTCTCGTCGCGCTCTTTATTTTAGGAGGGCTTGCGGGAGCATGGTTTTATGCGCGCAGCAGGGTCGCAGACGAGTATTACGTCAAGGACAGACAGGAGTTCACCCTCGCGGGCGCGTCCGTTACGGTGCGGGCGAACGGCGGCGCGGCGCAGACCTCCGCGGGCGACGGCAGCTTCAAGGGTACCGCGCGGCTCTTCGGCTTCATTCCGCTTAAAACGGTAAAGCTGAGAACGGTCGCGGAGAACTCCGTCGTTATCGGCGGCGAGGCCTTCGGGCTGAAGATGTATACCAACGGGCTCATCGTCGTCGGCTTCAGCGACATAAACACGGAGCGGGGGACCGAAAACCCCGCCCGCGACGCCGGAATTGAAAAGGGCGACCTGCTCAAAAGCGTCAACGGCGTGCGCCTGACGAAAAACAGCGATGTCACGTCGCTGATAAACGCCTCCGGCGGCGCGGAAGCGACGCTCGTCCTTGAGCGCGGCGACGTGAAGAAGACCGTAACGCTGACTCCCGCGCTTTCCGCCGACGACGGCAAATACAAGCTCGGTATCTGGGTGCGCGACAGCGCGGCAGGAATAGGCACGATAAGCTTTTACGAGCCCGAAACCGGCCTTTTCGTCGGTCTCGGACACGGCATCTACGATTCCGATACCGAGGCGCTTATGCCCGCCGCGCAGGGCGAGATCGTCAAAACGACGATAAGCGGTGTCAAGAAGGGCGAGAAGGGCTCGCCCGGCGAGCTTTACGGCTTCTTCGACCAGGAGACCGTCATCGGCGAGCTTCACGGCAACAGCGAGCTCGGAGTTTACGGCAAGCTGACCGCGGCGGTCGAAGGGGATAGAATGCCTATCGCGCTGAAGCAAGAGATCGAGATCGGCGACGCGAAGCTGATTACCCCCGCGATAGACGGCGGCAAGGCGGAATACGACGTGCGCATAACGAGCATCGTCAACGACGACAAGGGCAGTGGTAGGAATATGATAATAAAGATAACCGACGAAAAGCTGCTTGAACTTACCGGCGGCATCGTGCAGGGGATGAGCGGCAGCCCGATAATCCAGAACGGCAAGATCATCGGTGCGGTAACTCACGTTTTAGTCAACGATCCCACCAGCGGCTACGCCGTTTTTGCGGAGAGGATGTACGACCTGATAGGTTGACAATAAGGATAATAATTAAAAACGCAAAGTAAACAAACAGCCCCTTTGACAGATCGTTCAAGGGGCTTTTTTGCGAGGTGTTTTTTGTCCGGGAATTATCGAAAGTCCCGTTTATCGGACTTAATGGGCGGTATAATCCTATAGAAGCAACAAAAGAAGATGTTGGATTCATCCTGATTGCGTCCGGCTCTTACGAAGAAATGGGGGAATTGAAAGATGCATATATTAACACGATGCCAGCAACACCTGATTCGTTGGATGAAGAGTATCGGGTTGAACGAGGAAACAACAGTTGGGATAATGACGATGCTGGATACCTCGGAGAAGAGGGCGGCAATGGAAGAGTATCTTCACGCGGAGTACTACAAGGGCAACAAACACCCGACGGAGCAGCAGATACTTCGGCAGCTGAAGGAGATACTGCGGCAGTACGGAGGGCTGAACGAGGGAGTGGAGTAAGCTTATGCGTGGATAAAACAAATAAACGGCATAATTGATGAAAGTGAGAGGACACAATATGACGCAGGCAGAAATAACCTTGACGCGCAAACTGGCGCGTACGAAAATGTCGGAAGCCCGAATAATGTGGATAGTAGGCAGTCTTCCGACGGACAAAGAAGTGAACGAGATGCTGCGCTTTATAGAGGCGAATTCCGAATCAAGCCCAGCAGAGCTCTACTCAGCTGCCTTGAGAATATTGCGCGAAACGAAGCCGAATCTGCTGGAGGAGACAAAGGAGTAAGTTTTTCCCGCGAAGACTCAACCGGGCGCGAGCTTTCCGAGGGACAGCGGGAACGGTATATCATCATTCGGGTAAAAAAACTCCCGGCCTTGCGGTCGGGAGTCGTTTGTTATTATGCGCCTTTTACACGCTGTAAAGCAGGTCGCCGTATGTCGGGAACGGCCAGTAGTCGCCGGCGACGAGCATTTCGAGCTCGTCCGCGGCTTTGCGGACGGCGTTCATCGCGGGGATGAGTTCGTCGCGGCAGGCGTTCGCCTTCGCGCCGGAATCGGCGATCCCGCGCACGCGTTCGGCGGCGGAGTCGAGCGCTTCTGTGCGGTCGTAAAGCTCTCCCGCGAGCGCGTTGATCTTTCCGACGAGCTTCGCGTCCGCGTCGGCGGAAACGTCGGCGTTCAGCGCGGCTTTGCGCGCCGCGAGCCCCTCGGAGAGCTTCGCCTCGAACTCGAGGGCGGCGGGGAGGATATCCTTTTTCGCCATATCGAGCATCGTGAACGCTTCGATGAGGTTGACGCTGCAATAGTTATCCGTCAGTATCTCACAGCGCGAGCGTATCTCCTTTTCGGTGAAAATGCCGTGCTTCGTGAAAAGCTCGACGTTCTTCCGTGAAGCGAGATAAGGGAGCGCGTCGGCGGTAGTCGGCAGGTCGAGCAGCCCGCGCTTTTTCGCTTCCTCTTTCCACTCCTCGGAGTAGTTGTTGCCGTTGAAAAGTATGCGCTTGTGCGCCGAATAGGTCTCGCGGAGTACGGCGTCGACTTCGGCGTCGAAATCGGAAGCGCCTTCGAGCCGGTCGGCGAAGCCGGCGAGCACGTCGGCGACTATCGTGTTGATGACGATGTTCGGGCCGGAGATGGAGAAGGAAGCGCCGGGCATACGGAACTCGAACTTGTTGCCGGTGAAGGCGACGGGGGAGGTGCGGTTGCGGTCGATCGTATCCTTGCGGAAATCGGGGATCACGTTGACGCCGGTCTTCATGCGCTCGGCTTTGCCGGGCTCGTAGGGTACGCCGCTTTCTATCGCGTCGAAGATCGCGGTCAGCTCGCCGCCGATATAGATGGAAACGATTGCGGGCGGCGCTTCGGTAGCGCCGAGACGCAGGTCGTTGCCCGCCGAGGCGGAGGTGACGCGCAGCAGATCCTGATGCATATCCACCGCCTTGATGACCGCGGCGACGAAGAGCAGGAACTGCTTGTTTTCATAAGGCGCGCTGCCGGGCTTGAAAAGGTTGACGCCCGTGTCGGTCGAGAGCGACCAGTTGTTGTGCTTGCCGCTGCCGTTGACGCCCGCGAAGGGCTTTTCGTGGAGCAGGCAGGTCATGCCGTGCTTCTCGGCGATCTTTTTCATGATCTCCATCGTCAGCTGATTGTGGTCGGTGGAGGTGTTCGCGGAGGCGTAGACGGGCGCGAGCTCGTGCTGCGCGGGAGCCGCCTCGTTGTGCTCGGTCTTGGCGTAAACGCCGAGCTTCCAGAGCTCGAGGTTCAGCTCGCGCATAAACTCCATAACTCTCGGGCGTATCGCGCCGAAGTAGTGGTCTTCAAGCTCCTGCCTCTTCGGAGGCATCGCGCCGAAAAGCGTTCTGCCGGTGAATTTCAGATCCTTGCGTTCGTCGGCGAGCGCCTTGTCGATGAGGAAGTATTCCTGCTCGGCGCCGACGTTGGGCGTGACGCGCTTCGCGTCCGAGCCGAAAAGCCGGAGCACGCGCAGCGCCTGCGTGTTGATAAGCTCCATCGTGCGAAGCAGGGGAGTTTTCTTATCCAGCATCTCGCCGCCGTAAGAGCAGAACGCGGTCGGGATGCAGAGCGAATCGTCCTTCAAAAACGCGTATGAAGTCGGGTCCCACGCGGTGTAGCCCCTCGCCTCGAAGGTGGCGCGGAGTCCGCCGGATGGGAAGCAGGAGGCGTCCGGCTCGCCGCGGCGCAGCTCCTTGCCGGAGAAGTCCATGATGACTCCGCCGTCGTTGCGCGGCGAGATGAAGCTGTCGTGCTTTTCGGCGGTGACGCCGGTCATCGGCTGGAACCAGTGCGTGAAATGCGTCGCGCCGTTCTCGATCGCCCAGTCCTTCATCGCGGAGGCGACAGCGGAGGCAACGGTCTTGTCGAGCTCGCGCCCTTCGGCGACGGCCTCGTGCAGCGCGTCGTAAACGTCCTTCGGCAGACGTTCGCGCATAGTCGTATCGTTGAATACCTTGCAGCCGAAAAGCTCGGGTATATCGGTGAAATTATCCATCGTTCTTTCCTTTCTCGTCAGAGCAGCTTTACGCCGTGCCTGCGGCAGGCGGCGACGGTGTCCTCGTCCCATACTGAGACCTGTACCTCGCCGATGTGCGCCTTTTCAAGCAGCAGCATGCAGAGCCGCGACTGTCCGATACCGCCGCCTATCGTCAGCGGCAGAGTGCCGTTCAGCACCATTTTGTGGAAGGGGAAGCGGCGGCGCTCGTCGGCGTTCGCCTTTTTCAGTTGCTCGTCCATCGAGGCGGCGTCTACGCGGATGCCCATCGAGGATATCTCGAGGGCGCAGTCGAGCAGCTCGTCGTAAAACATGATGTCGCCGTTCAGCTTCCAGTCGTCATAGTCGGGAGCGCGCCCGTCGTGCTTCTTTCCGGAAGCGAGCGCGTCGCCTATCTGCATGATGAACGCCGTGTGATGCTGTCGCAGGAAGGCGTTTTCGCGCTGCTTTGAGGTCATGTCGGGATACGCGTCCTCAAGCTCCTGCGTGGTGACGAACGCGACCTCGCGGTCGAGCGAAACGGTGATGCTCGGATATTTCGACTTGATGAAATCAAGGGTGTCGCAGATCGCGCCTACCTCGGCGGTGACCGTCTTTTTCAGGTATTCGGTATTCCTGTCTTCGCGCGTGATGACCTTTTCCCAGTCCCACTGGTCGGTGTAGACGGAGTGGAGGTTATCCAGCGTTTCGTCGCGGCGGATGGCGTTCATGTCGGTGCAGAGCCCTTCGCCCGCGGGGAAGCCGTATTCGTAAAGCGCCAGGCGCTTCCATTTGGCGAGCGAATGGACGACGGCGGCGTTTCCGCCGGTCTCGGGAATATCAAAAAGCACGGGGCGCTCGACGCCGTTGAGGTCGTCGTTCAGTCCTGTCGCGGGATCGACGAAAAGCGGCGCGGAAACGCGCTTCAGATTCAGCGCGGAGCAGAGATTATCCTGAAACACCCTCTTGATGAGACCGATCGCGGTCTGCGTTTCGTAGAGGGAGAGGGCGGAGGAATATCCCGCCGGTATGTGTATCTTGCTCATATCCGTTGCTCCTTTTCGTTTTCTGTTTGCGGACCGATTCAAAAACAATCCGCCATTATATTTGTATATTTTGGATTATATGTTCGCGCGCGTAATTTGTCAATAGTTTTTTCCTCCGCGGCCGCGGAATCGTGGTATTGCGCCTTTTTCTCAACTCCGGAGGCGTATTTTTATGCAATTTTCCGGTCGGATAAATAATATCTTGCAATTATGACGCGGAGGGGGTAAAATAGTAACAAAGGGAGGGTTTTCCATGAATAACGAAAGAATGCCCAATATCTCCATGCTCACGGATTTTTACGAAATGACGATGGGGAACGGATACCTCAAATACTTCGGCGAAAAGGTCGCGTACTTTGACGCGTTTTTCCGCCGCATTCCCGACGGAGGCGGCTTCGCCGTCTGCGCCGGACTCGAATCCGTCGTCGATTACATTTCAAACCTGCGCTTTACCGGCGAGGATATAGACTACCTGCGCCGTCAGAAAATGTTCTCCGAGGAGTTCCTTGAATACCTCCGCGACTTCAAATTCGTTTGCGACGTGTGGGCGATACCGGAAGGCACGCCTGTTTTTCCGGGCGAGCCGCTCGTAACGGTGCGCGGCCCGGTCGCGCAGGCGCAGCTGCTTGAAACCGCGCTGCTTCTGCTTGTTAACCACCAGTCGCTCATCGCGACGAAGGCGAACCGCATCGTCCGCGCCGCCGACGGCAGAGCCGTAAGCGAATTCGGCGCGCGCCGCGCCCACGGCACGAGCAGCGCGCTCTTCGCCGCGCGCTCCGCCTACATCGCCGGCTGCGCGAACACCTCGAACGTAATGGCCGCCCAGCAGTTCAACATCCCGTGCTCCGGCACGATGGCGCATTCATGGGTGCAGATGTTCGACACCGAATACGACGCCTTCGCCGCCTACGCGGAGACCTATCCGGACGCCTGCGTCCTGCTTATAGACACCTACAACGTGTTGAAGAGCGGCCTTCCGAATGCGATAAAAGTGTTCGACGAGGTCCTCGCGCCGATGGGCAAGCGCCCGATGGGCATACGCATCGACTCCGGCGACATCGCGTACCTGACGAAAAAGATCCGCCAGCGTCTCGACGCGGCGGGATACCCCGACTGCAAGATCGTCGTCAGCAACTCCCTCGACGAACGCATCATCCGCGACACTCTCGTGCAGGGAGCGCAGATAGACTTCTTCGGCGTCGGCGAACGCCTCGTGACGAGCGAGACGGAGCCGGTTTTCGGCGGCGTCTACAAGCTCTGCGCGGTCGAGAACGACGGCGAGATAATCCCGAAGATAAAGATCAGCGAAAACCCCGCGAAGATCACCACGCCTTACTTCAAAAAGGTCTACCGCCTCTACGAGCGCGATACCGGCAAGGCGATAGCCGACGTCGTTACCGCTTACGACGAAAAGATCGACGACACGCAGCCCTACGAGATCTTCGACCCGGATTACACATGGAAGCGCATGATCGTAACGAACTTCAAAGCGCGTCTTATCACCGAGCGCATTTTCGACGGCGGCAAGCTCGTATACAAGCTGCCCGATATCGACAGCATCAAGAAGTACTGCGCCGAGCAGATCGATACCCTCTGGGGCGAGGTCACCCGCTTCGAGAATCCGCATAACTACTACGTCGACCTGTCGCAGCGCATCTGGGATATCAAGAACGCGATTCTGAAGAAGGAGCAGTATAACATTTGATCGGCGTCAAGCTCGTCTGCGTGGGCAAGCTGAAGGAAAGCTGGCTTTCCGCCGCCTGCGCCGAATACCTCAAGCGGCTCTCGCGATACTGTCAGCCGGCGGTCGCGGAGCTTGCGGAGCATACGCTTCCGGAGAAGCCGAACGGCGCGCAGATCGCCGCCGCGCTTGAAAAAGAAGGCGAAGCGATACTCAAAGCGTGCGAGGGGCATTATACCGTCGCGATGTGCGTCGAGGGAGAGCAGATGAGCTCGGAGGAGCTTTCGCGCGCGCTCGACCGTATTTCTTCCGAAGGGAAGGGAAGGATCGCCTTCGTTGTCGGCAGTTCGCACGGCCTTTCGGAAAAGGTCAAGCGCGCCGCTGATATGCGCCTTTCGGTGTCGAAAATGACCTTTCCGCATCAGCTTTTCCGCGTAATGCTGCTTGAGCAGATCTACCGCGCCTTCTCGATTTCCGCGGGAGCGAAATACCACAAATAAACTGCATAAAACCGCTGTCCAGACGCCTTTCCGGGAAGCCGGAGAGGCGTTTTTGCATATTTTTATTAGAAAAGACTTGATAAATCTCACGGTTGTGGTATAATTTAATTACTCATAATATGGATTACTGTGCCGGATTATTATTCCGGCGATTCTGAAAGAAGGAAGACGGTAAAAATGGTATTGAGCATGACCGGCTTCGGCAGAGCCGAAGCGTCGGTAAACGGACGCGAGATCGTTTTTGAGATCCGCTCCGTCAACCACAGATACTTTGAATTCAACAGCAGGGTCCCGAAGCTTTACGGCTTCCTTGAAGATCCGCTGAAAAAGCTCGTGCGCGAGCGCATATCCCGCGGCAAGATAGAAGCGTATCTGACGGTGCGCCAGAGCGAAGGAACGCTCGCCCGCGTCCGCCTCAACGACGGACTGCTCGAGAGCTACCTTTCCGCGCTGAAGGAAATGATCGCGAAGCACGGCCTGCGCGACGACATTTCCGCCACGGCGGTCTCGCGCTTCCCGGACGTCTTCATCGTCGACGACGCCGAGGAGGACGCCGACGCGCTTTCCGCGGACGTGTTCGCGGTCGTGGCGCAGGCGCTGGACGTCTATAACGAAATGCGCCGCACCGAAGGCGCCAAGCTGGCGGAGGATATAATCGAACGCCTCGCGCTTATCTCCGGCTTTGTTGACAGAATAGAAGCGCGCGCACCGGAGCTCAACCGCGAATACTTCGAGCGCCTGTCCCGCCGCATAAAAGAACTGCTCGAGAGCGTCCAGCCGGACGAGGGCAGACTGCTGACCGAAGCGGCGGTCTTCTCCGACAAGACCAACGTCACGGAAGAGATCGTCCGCCTGCGCAGTCATATTTCGCAGTTCGGCGCCGCGATGAAAGCGTCCGGCGGCGAGCCGGTCGGCAAGCGGCTCGACTTCATCGTTCAGGAAATGAACAGAGAGATAAACACCATCGGCTCCAAGTGCAACGATATGGAGATAACGGGAATCGTTATCGACGTGAAGGCGGAGATCGAAAAGATCAGGGAGCAGATACAGAACATCGAGTGATTCGGAGGAAGACGTATGAAGCTCATCAGCGTCGGATACGGCAATATGCTTGCCGCCGACCGCGTGGTCGCGGTGCTCGGCGGCGTCTCGGCGCCGACGCGGCGGCTCGTCGCGGAAGCGCGTGAAAAGGGACTGCTTATCGACGCCACCTGCGGCAGACGCACAAAGTCCGTCATCGTTACCGATTCCGAGCACTGCGTGCTTTCGGCGGTCGCGCCGGAAACTATCGCGGCAAGAATAAAGACGGAGGAAGAAGAGAATGAGGAATAAAAGAAAAGGATTACTGATAGTCTTTTCCGGCCCCTCGGGCTGCGGAAAGACGACTATACTCGGCGAGTATATGAAGGGCCGCGACGACTGCGTGTTCTCGGTTTCCGCGACGACCCGCGCTCCGCGTCCCGGCGAGCAGGAGGGCGTGGACTACTTTTACGTCACGCGCAAAAAGTTCGAGCGTATGATCAAAAAGGGTCAGCTGCTCGAGCATACGATCTATAACGAGAACTATTACGGAACGCCGCTGAAGCCCGTGCTTTCCGCAATGAAGAAGGGCAAGGACGTCGTTTTCGATATCGAAGTCGACGGCGCTTCGCAGGTCAAAAAGCAGTATCCGGACTCTGTCACGATATTCCTCAAGCCGCCGAGCATCGAGGAGCTCCGCCGCCGCCTTGAAGGCAGAGGCACCGAGACGCCGGAAGCTATCGAGAAACGCCTCGCCCGCGCCGAGATCGAGATGGGTTACGCCGACAGATACGATCATATCATCGTCAATGACACCATCGAGCAGGCGGCGTCCGAACTGCGCGGGATCATCGAGTCCGCGCACGAAAAACAGCAGTAATCAGTCAAATACAACACTCAAAGAAAGAAGGAAAAAGACTATGATGCTTCATCCGGCAATCGGCGAACTGACGAAGGACGGCGACAACGCGTACTCCATCGTTATCGCGGCGGCTAAGCGCGCCCGCGAGATCGCCAGCGAGGCGAAGGACAAGGAAGAAGTCCTCGAAGAAAGCCCCATGATGATCGCCGTCAGAGATTTTGCGGACGGCAAGACCAAGATCAAGCACTGATTAGGAGAAAACCTTGGACAGCTTGAAGTTTGCGAGAGTGGCGGTCGACGGCGCGACGTACGGCATGGATAAGCTGTACGACTACCGCGTGCCGCCCAAAATAGCGGATAACGCCGCCGTCGGGTGCCGCGTGATCGTGCCTTTCGGCAGATCGAGCGGCAAGCGTCAGGGTATCATAATGGAGATATCCGACGTTTCCGACGTTACGAAGATAAAGCCGCTTACCGCGCTTCTCGACGCATCACCGATACTGTCCGACGCGCAGCTCGAGCTTGTGCGCTATTTGAAGGAAACGACCTTCTGCACGTTTTTCGACGCCGTCCGCGCCATACTGCCGGCGGGCTTGAACTACCGGCTTTACGACGCGTACTCGGTAAACGAGGCGTACGACGGTGACCACGTCATGACCGACGAGGAAAAGTCGATCTACGACATCATCGCCGCGGCGAAAAAGCCCGTTTCCGTCGCCGCTTTCGTATCGAAGGCGGGTGTTTTCCACGACGTCGCGGCGCTGAATTTGCTCTGCGAAGAGGGGATAATCCGCCGTGAAACGGCATCGAAACGCCTCGGCGCGGACGCCGTAAGAAGCAGCTGCCGCCTGCGCGTTTCGCCCGACGAGGCGGAGGAGCTTCTGCTGACGAAGCTGCTCACCGAGCAGGGCAAAAGCGTAGTCCGCTTCCTGCTTGAAAACGGCGAGGCGACGCTGAAAGACGTCTGCTACTACACCGGCGTGACGCAGGGCGTGCTGAAAACACTCGATAAGCGCGAGATCATCGGGATCTACCGCGAACGCGTCGACCGTACGCCCGAAAAAGGCGAGAAATCGGGCGAAAAGTTCGTGCTCACCGAAAAACAGCGCGAGGTTTACGACGGCCTCGTCGCGCTTTACGAAGCGGACGAGCCGAAATGCGCGCTGCTGCGCGGAGTTACCGGCAGCGGAAAGACGGGCATCTATATCGAGCTTGCGAAAAAGGCGGTCGCCGACGGCAGGGACGTGATAATGCTCGTCCCCGAGATAACTCTGACGCCGCAGGCCGTGCGGCGCTTCCGCACCGCGTTCGGCGATATAGTGGCGGTCATCCATTCGGCTCTCGGCGTAGGCGAACGTATGGACGAATACCGCCGCCTCGAATCCGGCGCCGCGAAGATCGCCGTCGGAACGCGCTCCGCCGTATTCGCGCCGCTGAAAAACGTCGGGCTTATCATCATCGACGAGGAGCAGGTCTCCTCGTACTATTCCGAGCAGTCGCCGAGATACCACGCGCAATCTGTCGCGAAGTTCCTGGCGGCGAAAAACAACGCGCTGCTTCTGCTCGCGTCCGCTACTCCGTCGGTCTCGTCTTACTACCACGCGAAGACCGGCAGATACTCGCTTTTCGAGCTGGATGAACGCTACGGCGACAACCGGCTCCCCGGCGTGTATATGGCGGATATGCGCGGCGAAGCGGCGGACGGCAATAAAACCTGCATAAGCCGGCTTCTGCTCGGCGAGCTGCAGGCGAACGCCGAAAAGGGCGAGCAGTCCATAATACTGCTCAACAGGCGGGGATACAACACCGCCGGCGTCTGCTCCGAATGCGGAGAGGCGCTCAAATGCGACAACTGCGACATTCCGCTTACCTACCACAGCGCGAACAAGCGTCTGATGTGCCACTACTGCGGAGCGTCGAAGGAATATACCGAGATCTGTCCGGCGTGCGGAACGCCTACGGTGCATTACCGCGGCGCGGGCACGCAGAAGGCCGTAGAAGAGCTTGAAGCGGCTCTGCCGGGCGTCCGCGTGCTTCGTATGGATCTGGACACGACCTCGTCGAAGGAATCGCACTCGCATATGCTTTCCGCTTTCGGAAAAGGCGAGTACGACGTGCTCCTCGGCACACAGATGGTCGCCAAGGGGCTTGACTTTGAAAACGTAACGCTTGTCGGCGTGCTTTCGGCGGACGCGTCGCTGTTCGACACCGACTTCCGCGCCGACGAACGCACCTTCTCGATGATGACGCAAGTCATCGGCAGATCGGGCAGGCACAAAGCGGGAAGAGCGGTCGTGCAGACCTACGCGCCGAACCACCCGATACTTAAACTCGGCGCCGAGCAGGACTACAAGGCGTTTTACGATGACGAAATACTCATCCGCAAGCAGATGCTCTATCCGCCGTTCTGCGACGTTTGCGTGCTGAATGTCAGCGCTGCGGGGGAGGAGTTCTGCGAACGCGTTTCGCAGCGGCTCTACGACCTCGTCTGCGAAATGGTGAAGACGAAATACCCGAAGCTCCCGATGCGCGTTATGATGCCGAATAAAGAGCTCATAACGAAGTATTCTTCGCGCTACAAGTTCCGGCTGATGCTCAAATGCCGCGACGGCAGACGCTTCCGCGAGTTTTTGAGCGACCTGCTGGTAACGGTGAACAGATACAGAGAGTTTTCCGGCGCATCCGTAACCGCGGAGATAAATCCGGAATAAAAGCAAGCGTTAAAGAGGTTTATCTGATGAAAAAACTGACGGCAATTATAATATCGCTGCTTATCGTCGCGGGGCTTCTTCCGTCCGGCGTGATTTCCGCGGAGTCGGGATACGCCGGCTATGAAGAAACGCTCCTTACGGAGCCGGGCTTCACGGCGGACTGCTATTACAAAATCTACGACACTAACGGTAAGGCGTTGACCTACGCGGAGAACGACCCGGACGGAACGCTCGTCCTCGAAGATCCGGTCGAAGTCGAAAAGCGTCAGGAATGGCAGATCGTCAGCGATCCGGCCCTTCGCAACCGTTACAGGATAATAAACAAATACTGCGCCTCCGCGCTTACGATAAAGGACGTCTACGCGTCCGGCGAGCTTTCGCCTGAAAACGTCGACCTTAATAACGCAAAGCAGGAATGGGCGATCCAGTATAAAAACGGATACTTCACCTTCGTGATCAGAAACGCCGGAGCGATAACCTATTCCGGCCGGCGCGTGCGCTCGACCGCCGTCACGTCGGGAGCGAAGCAGTTCTCGATAGCGCGCATAAGCGAGCCCGGCTGGGTCGAGGATTGGACCGATGAATTTGATTACTTCGACGAGTCGAAGTGGAACCGCGCAGACGGACATTTGCAGACGGACAAAGCCGTCGTGATAAATGTCGGCGACGACGAACACGTCTATATCGAAGACGGCAGTCTCGTGCTCCGCGCGGATATCGGAGACTACGGCGGATACGCCGCGGCAGCCGGTATGGTCGATACGGCCGGCAAATACTCGATCTCATACGGCAGAATCGAAATGCGCGCCCGTCTGCCTCACGGCTACGGCACCTTTCCGGCGCTCTGGATGCTCGCGAACGAAACGCTCTGGGCGGGCAACGGCGAAATCGATATTATGGAGATAAGCAACGAGGGCATGGCCGACGCTGACGCTTATCTTTTCGGCACGCGCCACTGGACGACTCCGGGCGGCAGCCACACCTCCGAGGGCAGAACGCTTTATACCGAAAACCGCGTCCCGTTCAGCGAAGAGTTCCACACCTTCGCGCTGGAATGGGAGAACGACCAGATGCGCTGGTTCCTCGACGGGATGCTCTACGCGTCGCACAATCCGAAGGCGAACGACGACAAATACGCCTTCGGCGACGATCCGCATTTTCTGATCCTCGATAACTGGATCCAGGGCGAGGACGACGGAACGCTCACACCCGGCAAGGATTATCCGGAAGAGTATTTTTACTACATCGACAGAATAACCGTCAGCAAGCGCGAAACGAGCTGCGATTACCTGCCGGACGAAACGACGCCGGAAACGACTTACACATCCACCGCCGCCGACGTCGTCGCGCGTTCGCACGACTGGGATAACGAGATGCCGCTTGCGGTCTCGCCGGACGGCGGCGAGATCGCCGTTGCCGACGGAAAAGGATATATCTATATCGAAGACGCCGCCACGGGTCTTCAGAAGCGTATGCTGACCGCGCTCCCGATGGTACTCCTTTCGGCGATCGAGTATTCGCCGGACGGATCGAAGCTCGCCGTCGCGGATTTCGTCGGCACGATACTGATCTACGATACGTCGGATTACGACGCGCCCCCGCTTCGCATCTGCAACGGCACCGTCTGCCATAGTAAGCTGCTGTTTACGAAGGACGGCACGGGGCTGATAACCGCGGATATGCCTGCGAGAGCGGCTCATAACGGCGCCGGCAACCAGTTTGACGGAAGCATCGTGAAACTCGGCTGTATGCGCGTGTTCGACATCGCCACCGGCGCGTTGAGATACGAGACCGAAATAGGCGGAGAGGGCAGGGGAATGACGCTTTCGCCGGACGGCGGTCTGCTCGCCGTAGCGCTGCTCGACGGCAGATGCGTCCTGCTCGAAACAGAAACCTTCACCGTGCTCGCTCACCTCGAATGCGGCGCGGCGCAGGCGCGCGGAGTCGCCTTCTCGTCGGATTCCTCTATGCTGGCCGTGACGGACGAGCGCGGAGGGATATACCTTTTCAGCGTCGCGGATCAAACCCTTATCCGCAAACTGAACACGCTGAAAAACACAAGCATGACCTCCGTGCGCTTCTCCGCGGACGACAGAAAACTGCTCGTCAACTCCTCCGATAACTGCGCCCGACTTTACGACGTTGAAAGCGGAGAACTGCTGAAAATACTCGGCGGCTTTTCGCAGGCGGCGCATATAGCGGAGTTCTCTCCGGACGGAAGCCGCATCGCCGTCGCGAGTCTCGACGGCAGGGTGAAGATCTACGACGCCGACGGCGGCTACCGCCGCACGCTCGTCACGTCGATGACGGAGCATAACGGACACGTCTTTTCGATGAAGTTCTCGCCGTCCGGCGAATACGTTTACGCCACGACATACACATTCCCGAAGGCGCTCCACCGATGGAGCGTTGACGGCGAATCCGGACCCGCTTCCGCCGCCTACGACTGCGACTTTTTCTATAAGATAACCGACGGCGAAGCGACCGTTACCGGCTACCGCGGCAACGACAGAAACATCGTCGTTCCGGAAACGCTCGGCGGCTGCCCCGTCACGGTGATAGGCGCCGCGGCGTTCGGCGGCATGGGCAACTACGCGAAAAACGTGAGCATAACGCTCCCGTCGACATTGAAGCGCATCGAAACGGAGGCGTTCCGCAACTGCTGGACGCTCCGCGAGCTTATCCTGCCCGAAGGACTTGAATATATCGCCAAAGAGTCGATTCACGGCTGCAAGCAGCTTACGGAGCTTGTCATTCCTGATTCCGTGACCTTTATCGGCGAAGACGCCTTCGACTGGTGCCACGGATTGCGTAAACTCGTTATCGGCAGCGGTATGAAGACCGTTCCGTCCGGCATCTGCGGAAACGTCCGCGCGCTGAAAGAGGTTATCCTGCGCGAAGGCGTCGAACGCGTCGAATCGGATGCGTTCGGGACCGCTCCGCTGGAAAAACTGCGCTTCCCGTCGACGATGTCGGACTGCGCGGACGACGCGTTCGCGAGCCGTAACGTCAAGGTCTACGGCACGCGCGGGAGCTACGCGGAGACCTTCTGCGCGGGGAACACCGCGTGCGTTTTCGTGGAACTGATCCGCGGCGATATCGACGGCGACGGACGGATAAGCGTTACCGACGCGCTCCAAGTGCTCCGTATTTCGCTCGGCATGACGAAGACGGATATCGACACCGTCGAAAGAATGGATATGGACGCCGACGCCGCTCTGACGGTTTCGGACGTATTGTTGATAATGCGCGCTGCGGCGCGGATACAGTAATTGAGAGGAAATAAAAATGGCTGTAAGACAAATAATAGAATTCGGGGACGAAACGCTTCGCAAGCGCGCCCGCGAGGTCGATAAGATCGACGCGCGGATAGAAACGCTGGTGGAGGATATGAAGGAAACGATGGCGCTCGCCAACGGAGTCGGCCTTGCCGCTCCGCAGGTGGGAGTGCTTCGCCGCGTCGTCATCGTCGATCTTGAGGATATCGGCGTCGTAGAGCTGATAAACCCCGTTATTACCAAAAAATCGGGGCATCAGGAGGATATCGAGGGATGCCTTTCATATCCGGGCGAGTACGGCATAACCAACAGACCCATGAACGTGACCGTCGAGGCGCTGAATCTCGCCGGCGAAAAGGTCAGATATTCGGTCAGCGGTCTTTCCGCGCGCGCGGTATGCCACGAGGTCGACCACCTCGACGGCAAGCTTTTCATAGATTGCGTCGTGCGAATGCTTGATCCGGACGAACTGAAGGGCGATAAAAAGGAGTAATTCGTTTGAGAATCGTTTTTATGGGAACGCCGGACTTTGCCGCCGTTACGCTGAAAGAACTCGTCGGGCGCGGGTTCGACGTCTGCGCCGCGATAACCCAGCCGGACAGAGTCAACGCCCGCGGCAACAAGATAATTACCGGCGCGGTCAAATCATATGCGGAAAGCGTCGGGATCCCGGTATACCAGCCGCTCTCGCTGCGCAACGGAGAAGGGGAGGAAATATTCAAAAAGTTCTCTCCCGACGTCGCCGTTGTCGCCGCTTACGGCAAGATCCTGCCGGCGTCGCTTCTGAAACTGCCGCGCCTCGGCTGCGTGAACGTCCACGCCTCGCTGCTCCCGAAGTACAGAGGCGCGTCGCCGATACAGACTGCGATTGTCAACGGCGAAAAAGTCACAGGGGTGACGATCATGCAGCTCGACGAAGGCATGGATACCGGCGATATGCTCGCCGTCCGCGAGGTTGAAATACCTCCCGAAATGACCGCCGGAGAGCTTTTCGACGCGCTCGCGCCGGTCGGTGCGGAGCTTCTCGCGGAAACGCTGATAAAACTCGACGCGGGTGAAATAATACCCGTTAAGCAGGACCAAAGCAAAGCCACCTACGCGCCTATGATCTCGAAAGAAGCGGCGGTCATAGACTTCGCGAAATCCGCCGCCGACGTAGTGAATCTTGTCCGCGGACTTGATCCTAATCCGGTCGCGCGGACCGATATAAAAGGAAACAGACTCAAGGTATACAAAGCCGCCGTCGGAGAAAAGACCTCGCGTCCCGCCGGCGAAGCTTACGAAAAAGACGGTATGATCGCCGTCGCTTGCGGAGACGGCAGGGAAGCGCTGCTGACCGAAGTGCAGGGCGAGGGCGGAAAGCGTATGGACTCCGCCGCATACCTTCGCGGTCACCCGATTTTCAACAAGGAGTAATCAGATGTATTGGTACGTTGACAAGTGGTATTTCATACTCGTAATACCCGCGCTGATATTCATGCTCATAACACAGATAGTCGTCAAGTCCTCTATCAGCAAATACGGGCAGGTGCGCACCGCGAGAGGAATAACCGGCAGGGAAATGGCGGAGCTGATCCTTTCCGCCAACGGCATACTCGACGTTCGCATCGAGCGTCTGCAGAGCAGCGACGGCGACCACTACGATCCGAGGTCGAAGGCGATACGCCTTTCGTCGGACGTTTTTGACAAAAACTCGGTGACCGCCGTAGGCATCGCCGCGCATGAAGCGGGGCACGCCGTTCAGCACAATATCGGGTATTTCCCGCTGCGGATACGCAACTTCGTTATCCCGATAACGCAGTTCGTTTCATGGCTTCCCGTACCGCTGCTTATAATCTCGGTTATCGTTTCCAACGAAAACGCGAGCATGATACTTTTCAAGACCGCTTTCATAATACTTTTCGCGGGTTTGTTCGTGCAGCTTATAACGCTGCCGGTGGAGTTCGACGCTTCGCGCAGGGCGATGTCCGCGATCCGTTCGCATAACGTCCTTGCGGACGCCGAAGCCGTCGGCGCGAGGAAGGTGCTCACCGCCGCCGCAATGACCTACGTCGCGGCATTCTTCGTGACGCTGATGAACATTATCCGTTTGCTGATGATATTCGGCAGGAGAAGCGACTGATGACCGGTGCACGCGTCTGCGCCTATAAGGTGCTTAAAGCTGTTTCCGTGGGAGGCGCGTTTTCGCCCCGTGCGCTCGACGCCGGGATAAAGGCGGCTGAGCTTTCGGAACAGGACGCGGCGCTTGCCGCGAATATCGTATACGGAACGCTCGAGCGCGAGTCGCTGCTCGACGCGTACATACGGCGCGAACTGACGCGAAAGGGCAAGCTGCGTCCGGAGCTCGCCGTGATACTGCGGCTTTCCGCGTATCAGATACTCTTCTGCGACAAGATACCGGCGTATTCGGCGATAAACGAAGGCGTAGAGCTCGCCAAATCTGTCGATTTCCACGCCGGCGGATTTGCCAACGCCGTGCTGCGGAATATCGACCGCCACCGCGACGAAAGCGTTCTGCCGGACGCGAAAGCCGATCCGGTCGGATACCTTTCGCTTCGCTATTCCGTAGAGAACTGGATAGCGGAGGAATGGATAAAGGAATACGGCTTCGCCGCCGCTGAAGCGATACTCGCCGCGTCGGAGGGCAGACCTCCGCTGACGATCAGAGCAAACACGCTGAAAACCGACGCCGAACGCCTTGCGTCGTTGCTTGAGGCGGAGGGCGTGACGACGGAAAAACACCCGTTTATCTCCGATATGCTTACCGTTTCCGGAACCGGAGGCGTCGACGGACTCGCCGCCTACCGCGGCGGACTGTTTCACGTTCAGGACGCGGCGTCCGCGTTCTGCTGCGGAGTGCTCGGCGCGCAGCCGGGCGAACGCGTTTATGACGTCTGTGCCGCGCCGGGCGGCAAGAGCTTCACTGCCGCCGAAATGATGCGAAACGAGGGAGAACTTCGCTCCTTTGATATAAGCGAAAAGAAGGTCGGACTTATTCGCGAAGGCACGGAACGGCTCGGGATAAAAATTCTTACCGCCGCCGTCCGCGACGCGTCGAAGGGCGACCTGCCGGAAGCGGACAGAGTGCTTTGCGACGTGCCGTGCTCAGGGCTCGGCGTTATACGCAAGAAGCCGGAAATACGCCGCAAACGCGCCATGGACGTCGCGGAGTTGCCGAAGATACAGACTGCGATACTCGAAAACTCAGCCCGCTGCGTCCGTAAAGGCGGCACGCTCGTTTACTCCACCTGTACGCTGCTGCGTGCGGAGAATGAAGCGGTCGTCGAGGCGTTCCTGGCGAAAAACGGCGGTTTTGAGCCGCTTCCGTTTGCAACTCCCGACGGGAGAGAGGATTGGCGCGTCACGCTTCGCCCCGACTTGAACGGCACGGACGGATTTTTCGTTGCGAGAATGGTAAAAATATGACGGATATCAAAGCTTTGACATTTGAAGAGCTGACGGCGCTGCTTGCCGCCGAGGGCTGCGAAAGCTACCGGACGGCGCAGATTTTTCGCTGGCTTTATAATGACAGAGTCGCTTCTTTCGCGGAAATGACTAACCTTTCGGCAAAGCTTCGCGGTCGCCTCGGAGAACTGTTCTTCATATCGAAGCCCGAGATACTGCGCTCGCAGGTCTCTTCGGACGGCGAGACCGCGAAACTGCTTTACGGTCTCGCGGACGGAAACGCCGTCGAAACGGTACTTATGAAGTACAAACACGGCAACACCGTATGCATTTCCACTCAGGCCGGATGCCGTATGGGCTGCCGTTTCTGCGCTTCGACAAAGCGCGGACTGAAACGGAATCTTTCCGTTTCGGAAATGCTCGACCAAATAATCTTTACAGAGAGACAATTTTGTGTTAAAATATCTAATATAGTTTTAATGGGTACCGGCGAGCCGCTGGATAACTTCGATAACGTAGTGAAATTCATATCTATGGCGACGGACGAACGCTGCCTTGGTTTGAGCATAAGGGGGATATCAATTTCGACCTGCGGGCTTGTCGAGCGGATAAAGCAGCTTCGCGAAATGCGGCTCGGACTGACGCTTTCTTTGTCGCTCCACGCGCCGAACGACGAGATCCGCCGCCGCATAATGCCGGTCGCCGCGAAGTACGAAATGCGCGAGCTGCTCGCCGAAACTAAAGAGTACGCGGATTATACGAAGCGCCGCGTCGCGATCGAATACACGCTCATAAAAGGGCTGAACGATTCAGACGAAAACGCGAGAGAGCTCGCTTCCAGACTCCGCGGAATGATGGTCCACGTCAATCTCATACCGCTGAATCCTTCCGATGAGTGCGAGTGGGAGAGACCGTCGCCGGCGCGGATAAACGCGTTTCTGAACGTCCTTGAGCGCGAGCGTATCAGCGCGACTGTCAGACGCGAACTCGGAACCGATATAGACGCCGCCTGCGGACAGCTGCGGCTGCGTTTTGAAAATGAAGAAAAGCGTGCGGACGCTTGAAAGGAGTGATTTGCCGTGCGGGTATACGGAGCAAGCGACATCGGGCTTGTCCGAAAGGAAAACCAGGATGCCTTCATAATGGGCGAAGGTGAAAACTTCGCATACGCCGTGGTTTGCGACGGAATGGGCGGGGCCAACGGCGGCGCCGTTGCGTCCGATATCGCCGCTGATATAGTCGCGAAGCGTATTTCCGTTGCGGAAAAGAACTCTGATCTGAAGTACGTGCTTTTTTCCGCGATAGACGCCGCCAACCTCGCGGTCTATGAAAAGTCGAAGGAAATCGACACCCTCGAGGGAATGGGAACGACGATCGTTGCCGCTGTGGTAAGAAACGGAACGCTTTACCTTGTGCACGCCGGCGATTCCCGCGCCTATCTTTTCAACGGCACGGAGCTCGAGCAGTTGACGCGCGACCATTCCGTCGTGCAGGAGCTGCTTGAAAGCGGCGAGCTCACACCGGATCAGGCGCAGAACTATCCGAACAAAAATCTTATCACTCGGGCGCTCGGCGTCGCGCCGCTGCTCGAAGCGGATTACACCGAATACTATTTGCCGAAGAACTATTCCATACTTCTCTGCACGGACGGGGTGACGAACCTCATAGACGGAGCCGAACTTGCCGGCTTTATGGAAAAGCCGCCGGACGAAGCCGTTAATGAAATCATCGCTCTTGCCGTTGAGCGCGGCGGAACGGATAACGCTACCGCGGTCATTATCAGCGGAAATTCAATGGAGGGGTCAATCAATGGATAAATATCTCGGAGTAAGATTAGATAACAGATACGAGATACGCGAAGTCATCGGCGTCGGCGGAATGGCCGTTGTTTATAAGGCCTACGATCGTTTTGCCGAGAGAAACGTTGCGGTAAAGATACTCAAGGATGAATTCGCGGAGGACGAGGAGTTCAGACGCCGCTTCAAGAACGAATCCAGAGCGATAGCGATGTTCTCGCATCCGAATATCGTCAGCATATACGACGTCGGTTCCGGTGACGGGCCGCAGTATATCGTTATGGAGTATATCAACGGCATAACGCTCCAGCAGTACATCGATGTGAAGAAGGTCCTCCCGCTGCATGACGCGATAGCTATTATGGAGCAGACTCTCAAGGGCATACAGCACGCTCATGAGAGGGGAGTCGTTCACAGGGATCTGAAGCCCCAGAACATTATGCTGCTTGAAGACGGCACCGTCAAGGTCACCGACTTCGGCATCGCGCGCATGGCGTCTGTCGATACGAAGACGATGAGTGAAATGGCGCTCGGCTCCGTGCACTATATCAGTCCGGAGCAGGCCTCCGGCAACGAGACGGATTTCAAAGCGGATATCTATTCGCTCGGCGCAATCTTTTACGTTCTTACGACCGGTAAGTTCCCGTTTGACGGCGATACGCCCTTTTCCATCGCGCTGCAGCACGTCCAGAAGCAGCCGGACAACCCCAGGATGATCAATGACACGATTCCAATAGGGGTCGATCAGATCATTATGAAGGCGATGCAGAAGTCGCCCGAAAACAGATTCGCTTCCGCCGCCGATATGATAAAGGATATCCAGGCGGTCAAAAACGATCCGGACGTTGTTTTCGATTACGACCTGGTTGATGATTCCGCAAAGACCCGCTACTTCGGCAAAATCAAGCCGGAAGATAACGGAAAGTCAAAAAAGACTCCGTCTTTTGTGCCGATACTGATCGCGATAACCGCGGTGCTGGTCATTGCCGCGATAATACTCGTCGTGCTTATTGCCAAAAACAAGGGCGGCACCGATTTTGTCGTGCCGGACTTCAAGGGCAAGTACTACAGCGATATCGTCAACGATCCGCAGTACACAAACAAATTTATCTTTATCGAGCAGAACAAAGTCTGGGACGACGAATACGAAGAGGGGCAGATAATTTCGCAGCAGCCGAAAGACGGCACGCAGGTTTCCGAAGGCCACCGCATCTATCTGACGGTCAGCAAGGGCGTGCAGAAGGTGGATGTTCCTGACGTTGCGCAGCTTTCGTATCAGGCGGCAAAAGCGGAGATACAGAAGCTCAACCTCACCTGTGTCGAGGAGAAAAAATCCGTCGACGACGTACCGGAGGGGCTTGTCATAGGAACGAGCCCGAAGATCGGAACTCCGGTAAAAGTCGGCGAGGAGATAACGGTATACGTAAGCACAGGTCCGGTAGTCAGTCCCGTTGAAATAGTCAACGTCGTCGGACTTACCGAGGCAGAGGCGGAGAAGAAGCTGAAGGACGCCGGACTTGACAAGGGCGTTGTTACGACGGCCGCCTCCGAAAAGCCCGCCGGCACCGTCATCGCCCAGAATCCCGATAAGGGCACGCTCAATCAGGGAGACAAGGTCGATCTTACGATCTCCGACGGCACGCTCGCGATAAAAGAAGTCAAATACACCTTCGAAGTCCCGGAAATTTATAAGGATTACACGAGCTTCAACGTGGATATATATACAGTCAAGGAAAAGTCCGGCGAGAAGGAGTCCGTGCTGCGCCTCGTTGACGTAAATTATAACTCCGACCGCGTCAAAAACGGTATTCAGGTCACGTTTACCGGTCACAGCGGAACGAAGGAATGGGTCTTCAGGATAAATGAAGACGTCATTAAACAGGGCAAAGTCAATTTCGATAACGGCACTGTCAGTTTTAATTAAGGGCTGTTCCGGCGCGCGATCATGACAGACGCGCGCCGGTTTCACTAATTAAAGGATATGTTTTTACGGGAGGTCAGTTATGAAAAAGTTGCTATCCGCATTGATCCTATTGTGTATGATAGCGGGTGTTTTTGCCGGCTCGTTCACAATAACCGCATCCGCCTCGACGACAAAGGCGGAGCTCGAGCAGAAACTCAATGAAGCGCGCGAGCTCTACTTCTCGGGTGGGACCGAACAGACAAGAAAATACCTCTACGGCAAGCTTGCCGCCGCCGACGCAGTCATCATCGACGATTCCGCGGCGCAGCCGGAGATAGACAACGCTTACGAGCGTCTTGCCGCCGCGGTCGATGGATTTCTTCCGATGACCGTATCCGGCAGAGTCAATCTAAACGGCGTCGATAAATGGACTCAGGAGCAGGTCGAAAGAATGAACCGTTTCGGCCTCTCTTCGCTAATCGTCACCGACGTCAAGCCGGAGGGCGCGTCGCAGTCGCTGAAGTTGACGGCGTACGACAGTTACGTCATGTTCATCAACCGACCCGGTGAGGACGGCGCTTATTCGCCGTTCGGAGTCGATATGTATTTCTCGGACGGTCTTGCGCTGTGGCTCTCTTCGGATAACTACGACGCGGTCGGGAGCATCGAGCTTTACGTCGGCAAATCGACCGCGGAATCGGAAGAAATGCTCTCGGTCTATGATATCCCCGTGACGAAAGAGGGTTACGTCTACGTTCCGTGGGAGATATTCTATCCGGAGGTCAACTATCCCGATTCGAAGATAGATCTTTCCGGCGCGATGAACCTCCTCGGCTTTGCCGTTAGCGGCGAAGCCGGCGCGAGCGTTTATATTTCCGACGTTCACGCCTTCGTCGAAACGATAGAGAAGGACGACCGCGTCTACGAGGAAGTGAAGGTCACCGCTTTCGATCAGATAGACAACGAACACATCTATAAGATTTCCGATCCGGCGACCGGCAAGGTCGTCACCTGGGGACCGGCGCTCACAGAGACAGTCTACAAGCAGCAGGCGTCGAGCAGCCGCCTCGACTGGACTTCTTCCAATCAGTCATTCAGTCTTTCCGAGGGCAATGGCGACGACGTGACGCAGCAGTGGCAGATTTACAAGCAGCTCCGCAGCGGCGACTATCACATAATAAATCAGGGTACCTCCGCGACAATGGCGCGCGGCACGACGTTATCGATAGGAACTATAGTAATCGAAAGCGGAAAGCTCGCTCTTGAACACCACGAGGATCTCGATAATCCACGCCAAAAATGGTCAGTTACCGAATCCAACGGCAGATTCGTATTCAAAAGCGGCAGCAAGTACCTCGGTATAAGCGGCGGCGTGCCTGATCTCGTTTCCTCCGCTTATGAATGGGACGTATACGAATGCGTTACGGACGAATGGGTCGAGGTCTGGGGCGATGAGTTCGACGGGAACTCCATCGACCGTACGAAGTGGAACGTCGCGAACGGCAAAGTCAGAGGCGACAGCGAGCCCGCAACCTTCCGCGACGACCCGAATAATATCTACGTCAAGAACGGCGAACTCGTTATCAGGACCGTAAAAGAGGATTACGGCAACTATCACGCCACCTCCGGTTATATGGATACCCAGGGCATCTACGGCGTGACTTACGGCAAAATCGAAATGCGCGCCAAACTTACGGACGGCAAGCGTTCCTGGCCTGCGTTCTGGTCTATGGGACAGTACGGCAACTGGCCTTACAACGGCGAGCTCGATATGATGGAGTTCGATATCAGCGATAACGCAAGCGATCCGTACGCGATATACGGCACTAACCACTGGTTCACGTATCAGGGCAACCTTTACGGCAGCGATACGAGCAACGACTATATGATCCACGCCGCAAAAGGCACCACGATATATAACGAGAACAAGGAACCCTACGCTGACGACTACCACACTTTCACGGTAGAATGGGATGAAAAGCAGGCGCGCACTTACGTCGACGGAATGATGTATATGTCGATGCTGCTGACGACAGACGAGATCCGCTGGGGCTTCGGCGATAATCCGCACTATCTGATTCTCAACGTTTCTACCAAGGGGCCAGGCAACAACCAGATTTACAGCGATATGGCGGACGAAACGTTCATGTACGTCGATTACGTTCGCGTGTATAAGCGCGCCGGCGAAGTTTCGGACGCTCCGGCCTACAACGACGAGGTTCTGAACGCCTCCAACGTCGTTACAGGAAGCGGTTGGATGTGCGCTCTCGACGCTTCTCCCGACGGCAAATACGTCGCGTCTTCCGACAGAGGCACGGTTTACCTTACCGATACTTCGGATAACTCGCTTCTGAAGAGTAATTCCTGCGGATACAATGAAATTTCCAAGATACTGTTTTCCGACGACGGAACCAAGATAGCGGTAGCTTCGCGCGGCGATAAGGTCGTTATACTTGACAGCCCCGCGCTGACGAGGAAAGCTACGGGCTCTTTCCCGCACGTATACGTCGAAGCGGTTGATTTCAACGCTGACGGCAGCAAGCTTTTCGCCGGCGGCAGAATCAGCGGGGAAGCGGATAGCTCGATCCCGAGCAAAGACGTTTCGCAATACGTTTATATAATGGATACGGCGACCGGAGCCGTGACCGAAGGCCCGTTTACCGGCAGTAACGTAAGGACTCTGAAGGTTTCGCCGGACGGCACGAAACTCGCCGCCGCCTGCGCGAACGGAAAGATAATCGTTTACAACATCACCGGAGGCGCGCTTACCGAATACGCCGTGTTTACGGATCATATCCACTGCGCCAGAGGTCTTGACTGGTCTCCGGACGGCGCGCTGCTTGCCACGACCGACGAGGGCGGCAAGATATTCGTATACGACGTCGCCGCAAAAACGATGAAGTATGAAGCGGCGAACGTCAGCAGAGCTTCGATCCGCACCTGCGAGTTCTCGCCGGACGGCACGAAACTGCTCGTCAGCGGCAGCACCGACGGCGGCAGACTCTTCGACGCCGCTTCAGGCAAGCTGCTCTCCGTGATGGGCGGCTTCGGTCAGGCGGTCCCGACCGCGCGCTGGTCGCCTGACGGCAAGATGATACTCCTCATGAGTTTGGAGGGATACGGCAGACTCTATACCGCAAACGGCGAATACCTCCGCACGCTCAACGGCAGACAGGAAGGCACGTATGCGATCCATAACGCCGTTTTCGGCGCCGGTGGGACAAAGGTATACGGTATAACTTATCATAACAAGGCGAACACGCTTTGCTGGAATCTCGGCACCGGAAGTCTCGATACTTCCGAGCTTGAAGCTGCGCTCCGCGACGCGGCGGTCGCCAATCCGGATGACTACTCCGCACGCGCATGGGGAGTGCTGGAGGGCATTCGCAACAAGTATAAGAAGCTCGCGCGCATCTACACCGCCGACCAGGGCGACGTCACCGCCGCGGCGAGAACGGTTCGCTGCGCGGTCGCGCTGAAGGATAACGAGCCCTTCGGCTTCAAGCCGTGGCAGACCTCTGATACTTCGCTTATGACTGTCACGACCTGCCGCGCCACGATGCGAGACGTGACTGACGGAGACGTTACGCATAACGCGCTCTGCGTTTATTCCACGCGTACCAAGTGGGAGTTCAACAACAAGACCGCAGAAGGCATCGTCAAAAATCCGTTTGTAGCGGATATGCGCGATTACAGCGGATTGAAGTTTAAGACCTATTCCACCAAAGACGTTACCGACAGCGATATTCTCATAGGATACCCCGGCGAAGAGGAAGATACGATATACAAGTTCAACGTCGGAGCTATCGGTGCCGATAAGAAGGAGATCACCGCGCCGTTCGATCAATTCGTGCGCGTCAGCGGCGACGGGCAGCTTGATCTTTCAAGACTCGAAATAATCGGGTTCACCGGCGCGGGCAAGTCCACCACCGGCGTTTATTATTACGATCTCACCGCGTATCAGGAAGAAGGCGAAATGCCCGTCATCACCGGAGTTGAGGACGGCGGCGAATATGATGCGCCGGTCAATGTAACATGGAATACAGGCAGGGGAGAGCTTAACGGCTTCGATGTCGGAAACGGCGTGACGATCAATGAGCCCGGCGACTACGTCCTGAAGGTCATCAACCTTGACAAGATTGTTACCGTCAGATTCCGCGTGAACGAGGGCGCGCCCGGCATGCCCGGCGACGTTGACAGAGACGGCGAGATAACGGTTTCCGACGTGCTTATCTGCCTCAGAGTTTCGGCCGGACTTATGACCGTCGATGCGAATTGCGACGTTGACGGAGACGGCGAAGTTACGGTAGTCGACGCGCTCGTCCTTCTCCGCATTGCGCTCGGTATCGTTCCGCAGGGAAGCGGTATCCGCGGCATAGCGTTGATATGCGACGCTCCCGTCGACGAATGGGACGCGTTCACCGGCGCGGCGTATAAAGCTATTGATGATTTCGGCGAAAAGAATCATATTTATCGTTCCGCGTATTATCCGCTCGGCGACGATTTCGATAACGGCCGCCTGATCGACGACGCCTCGGCGGAGGGGTGCGACGTTTTCGTTGTGATCGGCTTTATGATGACGGATCTCATTGCGGAAAAAGTGCCGCAGTATCCGGACGCGAAGTTCGTCTTGATCGACGTTTCGCGCGACGAGCTGCTCGAGGCGGCGGGTGAGAACGTCTTTGACTACGGTAACGTCCTCTGCCTGACCTATCGCGAAGAGGCCGCCGGATTCCTCGCCGGTTATGCGGCGGTGAAGCTCGGATACGATAATCTCGGTTTCCTCGGCGGAATGCCTATCCCCGCCGTCACGCGCTACGGTTACGGGTTCCTGCAGGGAGCCGACGCCGCCGCGAGCGAGCTCGGCATAACCGCAAAGGTGAAATTCGCGTACGCGAATTCCTTTGCCCCGTCGGAAGAGATTACGGAGAATATGTGCGCATGGTACGACGGCGGAGTACAGGCGGTATTCGCCTGCGGAGGCGGCATCTCCCTTTCCGTTGCCGAAGCCGCGCAGGAAAAGGGCGGCAAGCTGATCGGCGTCGACTCGGATCAGTCCGTGATGTTTGATGAAGGGCTTGTCCTGACATCCGCGATAAAGGGTATCTACCCGTCTGTTTTCGGCGCTCTCGAAACGATACGGGAAGGCAATTGGGCGGACTGCGCCGGCCGGCACTTCCTGCTCGGTTTCAATGATGCGCTGGATCCGGAGAACAACTTCGTTCAGCTGCCGTATGATACAACGCTGTGGAATCAGGCCTTCGGGCAGGAAGACTACGCGCAATTGATCTCGCGCCTGTGCGCAGGCGAACTGACCGTTTCCGACGAAATCGACACCGCGCCGTCCGTTACTGCCGCGAGCGTCGAATACGTCGAGTTTTGAAATGAAGAAGCCGCGGCCTACGCGCATGCTGAATAAGGGATACAAGATAAAAAGCGGACAGACGTGAGCGTCTGTCCGCTTTCGTTTTATCAAAGAATAAATAAAAGGGGCTGCCTTTCAGCAGCCCCGTGCGTTGTTAGGTACAATCACAATTAAGAACCTTTCTCAAATCCGCAACCTGCGGGATAGGCGGTAAATGTGAGTAACTCAGGTCTCCTTGGTGATTTCTCCTTTTCGCTTATTTTGGTCTTGTACGTCGGTAACGCGTCTTTTTCGTTTTGCCCGACAGGGCACCGCGGTATCCGCAAAGGAGTGACCGCCGTCAATTCGCGTCAGACGGTTTCAACGAGAGCGCCGTCCGCACAACGCGCCGCCGACGTGGCGGTATTTGAGGTGTACATTGGAATCGCCCCCTTTATCTTTCCGACGAAGTATCCCTTCCGGGAGTCCGTCTGTTTCTTACGCTTATATATTAGCATCACTTATCGTAAATGTCAATAGTTTTTTTAAAAATATTTCAACTTTTTTGTAAAAAATGTAATATACATTGCAAAGAGAGGTAAAAGAGCTGGACGCTCAATCTGTGTTTCCGAAATTTTAAAGGCATATATAGTTTCAGGATATCACATATCAAGAATATTATCACAATATGACAAGATTATCATGTGCTGTTCTGATATAATATATACGAAAACGTGGGATTATGCGCTGTTTTGGCGCTATTTGTAAATCTTTCGGAGGAAAACTGATGAAGAATGTAAAACGTATAATTTCAACTGTTTTGTGCCTCGCCCTGATTCTGCCGACGGCGATAACTCACGTTGCGGCCGGAACCGGCGAGCTTGAGGCGTTGTCTATTACTGCAGCGGAGCTGCTTTACAGTGACGGCACCTGTGTTTCGCGCAGGCAGCTGAAGGCGGCTTACGATGCTGCCGAAGCGCTGTTGTATTCTGATAGTCCTTCCAATGCCGATGTCGCTTCGGTAACTGCGCTTCTTACCGACGCGATCGGCGGGTTCACTGCCGTTGCATCGCCCGAAAGGCGAGAGATCGACGGATTCGCCGCATGGGACTCGACGACAGTTTCATCGTTTACCGATACATCCGGGTGTGCGGTCTTTTACGATGAGGCAGTTCAGAACGGGCCCGCCGTCAAAGTCGTAACAGCCGGCAAAGATATTGCATTCTTTTCGAACGCTGCCTCTGATACGGAGATAGATGGAGCCGATGTTTTTACCGGTGATATTTCGGATACTGCGGGGCTGCGCTTCCGCACCGACTTCGATAATATTTCGCTCGTAAAGACCGTCACCGTTTCCGTCGGCGTCAGAAACGAAAGAGGAAGAAAGACCTATACTGCCGCCGGCATTCCTGCCAGGAACGGCTATGTTGCAATCGACTGGGAATTTTTCACTGCCGATTATGACGCCGTCGGCAGCGGAATCGATCTCGCCGAATTGAACTATATAGCTTTCTCGTTCGAGGGGGTAAGACCGGGTTTCATCGCTCGCGTTTCCGACCTGCACTGCTTTACCGAGAGCATTCTTTCTACTGTGAAGCCGGAGTATCAAGAGGTCAAAACTACGACAATAACATCCGGAAGTTACTACAAAATCGTCGACAGCAGCACCGGCCTTGCGCTGACGCTTTCTCCGGCTGTGACAGATACCGAAACCATGACTTCGACCGGCTATGAAAATCGTATCGTCAACAAGCAGTCGGGCCTTAATGTCACTATGGAAGAAAGGCGCGAGGATCCTTGCCAGGAGTGGCAGCTTTATCGTCACGGCGACGGTACATTCAGGATAATAAACAAAAACAGCTCGCTCGCGCTGAGTGCAAGCAGCTATGTTCTGAGCTATAAGATAGATACATCTATACTGAATCTTTCCGACGAAATGCAGGAATGGAAAATAAACAGGTCGTCCAATGGATTCAAAATCGTGGTCGCATCTGCGAACTCTTATCTCAACTATGTCGCCGGAAACCTCAAAGCATCGACCGTGCAGCAGGTGTGGGATGTCTATGAATGCGTCCGCGGCGGATGGAATCAAGTCTGGAACGACGAGTTCGACGGTGACGCCGTCGATCGCAGCAAGTGGATGGTCTACGACGCGAAGAATCGACCCGATACAGAACCCGTCTACTTCCGCGACAACGAAAGATTTGTTTCCGTAAGCGACGGCGAACTTGTTATTCGCACAAAACGTGAGGCGTATAACGGTTATCCGGTTGTCGGCGGATATCTGACGACCGAGGGGCATTTTTACATGTCTTACGGGAAGGTCGAGATGCGTGCGAAGCTCCCGACCGGTTACTGGATCTGGCCGGCGCTTTGGATGATGGGAGTTAACGGGAATTGGCCTCAAAACGGCGAAATCGATATCATGGAGCTCGTCGGCGGCGGAAAAGAGGACTCCAAGCTTTACGGGACTCTCCATTGGCTTTCCGACTATGTCGACAGCAGCAGAGAATTCGTCAAAGGCGTAGAATTCTATAACAAGAATGATGTCAGCTTAGGTGACGATTATCATACCTACGGACTTGAATGGGAACACGACCAACTGCGTATTTACTTTGACGGAATGCAGTATATTTCGATGAATATGACGACTGACGCTTCGCGCTGGGGATACGGTGACAATCCGCATTATATCATTCTGAACACCTCCGTTCGCGGACCCGGAGGCAATGTAGCTTATGAAGAAACCGCCGCCGAATCCGAATTCAATATCGATTACATTCGCGTTTCAAAGCGTGCCGAAGATATGACGGCTGCTGCCGAAGTGGCCTCCCGTGAATCGACGGAGGGTGCTAAAATCGGCAGCACCATAGGAGATAAAGGCGCCTCAAGAGTCGCCGCTTCACCGAACGGTAATTACATCACGGTTATCGACCGTGAGGGCAGAGTGATACAGCATAACGCGAAGACCGGTGAAATGGCAAATTATGAGAATTCGCAGGCGGGTCCGCTTTACGCGCTGAAGTATTCGCCCAGCGGCAAGTATCTCGCTGTCGGCTCGCGCGTGAGCGGCATAGTGATATATAAGTCCGATAACCTTGCGGCAAGGACATTCGTGAGCGCTCCGGGCGTTTATTTTGAAGCGCTGGAGTTTTCCGCGGACGAGTCGACGATTTTCGCTGGCGGTAGAAATGACAACATGACCGATGCCCCCGGTGACAACAAATACATATACGCTTTCAGCTCATCGGCGGGATCGCTGCGCAGAAAGACGTATCTCGGTTCCGACGCCAGAGCGATATCCGCGTCCGATAACGGAGTGTTTGTTGCTGTAGGCACGTCGTCAGGCAAGGTTTTCATCCTCGATGCCGATACTTTCGAGATATTGAGAGACGTTGATATGTCTTCGACTGTGCGAGGGGTAGAATTCATTCCAAACAGTACAAGATTCGTCGCCTCCAATGAAAAGGGCGATATCCTGCTCTATGACGCG
Organism: Clostridia bacterium; assembly: GCA_017438525.1. NCBI lineage: Bacteria > Bacillati > Bacillota > Clostridia > Clostridia bacterium. The sequence continues at coordinate 5,937 of JAFRVI010000078.1, read as the reverse complement.
GAAACCGGCGAAGCCGTCATGACGATCGAGAATCCTGACTGTGCATCGATTGCGTCTATTGCTGTTTCTTCGGACGGGAGCCGCCTTGTTGCGACTTCGAGTGATAATAACGCCAGACTCTTTGATCTCGGAAGCGGAAGACTCGTCGCATTGCTTGACGGGTTCGCTCAGATGACGACTTCCGCGAAGTTCTCTTCCGACGGGAACCGCATTGCCGTTTGCTCGCTTGACGGGACTGCCCGTATCTATGACAGAAACGGCGGATTGCTATACATTTTCCATGCGACGGCGAGCAGCAAGAGAGGAAACTGCCTCTCGGATATCGCGTTCTCGGCGGATGGTACCTCGGTGCTCGCTGCTCCGATGCAGCAGAATGAAGCTGTTTATTTCTGGACTCTGCCGAAGACGGTTGATAAGTCGCCGCTTTATAACGCGATAAGCGCCGCCTTGGATATAGATTATTCGCATTATACCGAGGACAGTGTGGCGAAGCTGCGTGAAGCGATGGAGGGAGCGAACCCGCTGCTTCGTTCGCAGAAGGTGACCGCCGCGGAAATCGCGGAACGTGTAATCATTATAAACAACGCCGCGAACCATCTCGTCAAGCTTCCGGGCGGCGAAGTTGTCCTCAACGGCTTCGACGGCTGGACGCCGGAGGATGTCGCTCAGATGACCTCGACAAAAGCGACTCTCAGTCTGACGTCTTCATCAATTTCAATCACCCCGAATGTCAAACAGTCGCTCTGTATAAGTGCGAGCTCGACTACTGCGTGGACAATGTATAATACAACGAGCGACGGAGAGGTTGTCGGCCGCAATCCGTTCGGCGCCGACCTTTCAAACAGCGACGGTATCTCGATCTGGGCGAAGGGGTTGACGAAGGAGCAGTCCAACGGTAAAATCTACATCGGACACACCGGCGTCGAGGGCGGCTTTATGTTCAGCGCTCCGCTGCCGACCATAACGACGACCGGACAGTATATCCATATACCTTTCTCTGATTTTACTCACGTTTCCGGAGAAGAAACGCTTGACCTGGCGAAGTTAAACACCATCGGTTTCTCAGGAAAAGGTGCAAAGGGAATGTTTGTGTTCACCGAGCTGGCAGCGTATACGGAACCGGGTGAAGCGCCTGTAATAAGCGGAATAACCGACGGTGCGACGTACGATATAACGAACGGCGAAGCACCGTCCGCCTCGTGGGACAGCGGCATGGCGTTCCTCGACGGCGAATACTATGTGGCGGGAACTCCCGTGACCGAAGCGGGCGAGCATACGCTTGTCGTGAATAACCACGGCACCGAAGCGACCGTTACATTCACCGTGACGGATAACACTCAGGTTCCGGTCATCACCGGCGTATCCGAACGCCAGGTCTTTGACCTTGCGAACGATGAAACAGCCGCTCCCGCGTGGGATGTCGGCACCGCCGCGCTGAACGGAGAAGAGTATGACGGCACGCCGGTAAACAAAGTGGGCGAGTACGTTCTTACCGTCACGAATGGCTACAAACCAGCGTCCGTTTTCTTCATCGTCGTCGATACTTCGGAAGTCAGCCCGCTGATGAAGGGTGACTTCAACGGCAATGGTAAGATCGAGGTCGACGACGCCCTTGCGGCGCTGCGCATAGCCGCGAAGCTGGCTGCGGAAACGCCCGAAGCTATCGCGATAGGCGACATCGACGGCAACGGCAAGGTCGAGGTCGACGACGCGCTGGCTATACTCCGCGTCGCCGCGAAGCTGGCGGACGTATCAAGTCTCGGAAATTAGAATGTGACTCTTATGACGTAGCAACAGCCCTCCCGAACGGGAGGGCTGTTGCAATGTGTTTCGCGTATTATTACTTCGCGTCTTCGGTCCTGATGTCGACTCTGCGGATCTTGCCGCTTATCGTCTTCGGCAGCTCGTCAACGAACTCGACTATGCGCGGATACTTATAAGGCGCTGTGTGTGTCTTGACGTAGTTCTGAACTTCCTTCTTCAGCTCGTCGCTGCCGACGGTGCCCTTCGTCAGCACTATCGTCGCCTTGACGACCTGGCCGCGGATCTCGTCCGGAACGGCGGTGACGGCGCATTCGAGCACGTAGGGGAGCTCCATGATGACGCTCTCGATCTCGAAAGGTCCGATGCGGTAGCCGGAGGACTTGATCAGATCGTCGATGCGTCCGACGTACCAGTAATAGCCGTCCTCGTCGCGCCACGCGGTGTCGCCGGTGTGGTAGACGCCGTCGTGCCACGCTTCCGCGGTCTTCTCGGCGTCGCGGTAGTATTCGCGGAAGAGTCCGACGGGAACGCGCCTGTCGGTGCGGATGACTATCTCGCCGATCTCGCCGACCTTCGTGGATTTGCCGTCGGGGAGAACGATGTCGACGTCGTACTGCGGTGTGGGCTTGCCCATGGAGCCGGGCTTCGGCACCATGCCGATTAGGTTGGCTACGGTCAGCGTCGTCTCGGTCTGCCCGAAGCCCTCCATTATCTTCAGCCCCGTCGCGTCGTAGAAGCGGTCGAAGACCTCGGGGTTGAGGGCTTCGCCGGCAACGGTCGCGTACTGCAGTGAGGAGAGGTCGTATTTCTTCAGATCCTCCTTGATGAAGAAACGGTACATCGTCGGAGGCGCGCAGAAGGTGGTGATGTTATACCTCTTGAAAAGCGGCAGTATATCGTCCGCCTTGAACTTCTCGAAGTCGTAGGTGAAAACGCCGGCTTCGCAGAGCCACTGCCCGTAGAACTTGCCCCAGAGCGCCTTTCCCCAGCCGGTGTCCGCGATCGTGAAGTGCAGACCGTCGGGATTGACGTTGTGCCAGTAGTGCGCGGTCACAAAGTGGGCGAGGGGATAGGTGAACTTGTGGGCGGCGATCTTCGGATAGCCCGTCGTGCCTGAGGAGAAGAACATCAGCATGATATCCTCCGCCTTCGAGTCGTTGTTCTCGCGCGGGAAGACCGTCGGGAACGCCTTCATCTCGCCGTCGAGGAAGTGCCAGCCGGGATATTCGCCGTCGGCGACGACCTTGATCTTCAGCTCGGGGCAGGTCTCCGCCGCGAGGTCCGCCTGATGCGGCCCGTCGCAGTCCGCGGAGCAGATTATCGCGGAAACGCCCGCGGTTTTGAATCGGTATTCGTAATCCTTCTTGACGAGCAGGTGTGTGGCGGGTATGGCGATCGCGCCGATCTTGTGCAGCGCGAGCATGCAGAACCAGAAGTGATAGTTGCGCTTGAGCACCAGCATAACGCGGTCGCCCTTTTTGACGCCGAGCGAGCTGAGGTAGTTCGCCGCCTGCGACGAAAGCTCGGACATTTCCTTAAAGGTGAAGCTGCGCTCGTGCTTTTCTCCGTCGAGGTGGAGCATCGCACGCTTGTCAGGATGGCGCTTTGCGAGCTCGTCAACGACGTCGAACGCGAAGTTGAAGTTATCCTTGTGCTTGAAGTTTATTTCCTTCAGCGCGCCGTTCTCGTCCTCCGTGACGTCGATGAAATCGCGCCAGATCTGATCGTCCTGCGCTTCCACGCTGCGGCGGCTGACTTCGCCCGTGAGGCCTTCGTGCGCGTTGTATTCCTGAGCGTGTCCGGCGGGATCCATGACGATTGCGACGAATTCGCAGTCGCCGTCGCCCGCGGCGATCATTCCGTGGGGAGTGATGCTGTCGTAGAATACGCTGTCGCCTTCATAGAGGTAATCGACGTGGTCGCCGATCTGTACCTTCAAGCTGCCCTTGAGTATGTAGTCGAACTCCTCGCCGGCGTGCGAAGCCAGCGGGATGGGCTTGTTCTGCGCTTCCGCGTCGTAGGGCGCGCGCACCCAGAACGGCTCGGAAAGGCGGCTCTTGAAGTTCGCGGCGAGGTGATTATACTTGAACCCCTTGCGGCGCGCGATGGGGAAGCCCTCGCCTTTGCGGACGATGGCGAACGCGGAAAGCTTCGCGTTTTCGCCGGTCAGCAGGTCGGCGATGTCGACTCCGAACGTTTTGGCGCACTTGTGGAGGAAAGTGAACGAAAAATCGCTTTCTCCGTTTTCGCAGCGGACGTAATCCTCAACGGATACGCCCGTAATTATGGCCATTTCCTCCGGCGTCTTACCGATAATTCGACGCAGCTCCTTGATACGTTGAGCGGTTAGGGCAAGCTGATTGTCCATTTTGTTTCCTCCTTTTTAGATTTTTAATATTCACGCGCTTGCGCGTAAACTATTTTCCGATTATACTCCGCAGTTTTTCCGCTGTCAAGCATTAAAGTGATAAAAAAGAAAAAATCCCCGCAGAAGCGGGGATTTTGAACGTTGTGTCAGATCTTCCGTAATATATCCAGAGTATGATGTGAAGCTCCGATCAGATCCTGCCGCTCGCAGACGGCGAAATGATAATCCATCCACTTCCCGAATGTCTCGTCGTCCATGGCGTCTATCAGCTCCCGTTTGTAATTCGTCGCCCCGTCCGCAGCGACAAGCTTGATTCGTTTCACAGGCACTTCGGCGTCAAGCGCGGCGATGTCTTCTGTGCGGACAAGTTCAAAAACGTCTTTCGGCTCGCCGATGCAGTGCCAGTCCGGAGTCAGCATATTGAGCTCCGTCACTTCGCGCAGATTGTTCAGGCCGAAAACGTACTGAATGACGGTCGGCTCGTTCATGCAATAAGCTACGAGGATGTGACCGTCGCTTTTTGTCACTCGCACGGCTTCGGAAAGCGCACGCAGTTTATCTTCTTTCGTATACAGGTGATACATCGGGCCGAGCAGCATGGTCAGGTCAAACGAATCGTCGTCAAACGCGGAGAGATCCAGCGCGTTTCCGCGGATCGCGGTGATGGGTTCCGTGCCGTCCAGTTTGGATTTTAACACGTCGAGGTTGTGCTCGATCAGTTCTACAGCCGTCACTTTGAAGCCCTGCTTTGCGAGAGTTACGCTGTATCTTCCGGTCCCGGCTCCGACTTCGAGTATCGCCGGATCGGTAATGCCGGCGAGGCACTCGCGCACGTACTTCATAGTAGTCAGATATTCAACCTGTCCGTGACGGGAAAGAAGACGCCCGTCTTCGTCGTAGTCGTTGTAGTATTGTTCAAGATAATCCATAGATTCCACCTTCGGAAATATGGTATTTTATTCTTTATTTCATGTGTGAGACTTACAAAACGAATGGAAATCAAGATAAGAATAGATATTTGTACGCGAGTTATATCCCGACAAAACTGGATTTGTTTTTATCTATGCTTTTCTAATCGTAAAAGACCTTCTTCATCCGGTACGCTGATTCCGTTTTTGTATGTGTATCCCATTTTTATATAAAATGGAGTTGCGGTGATAGAGGCGGGTATTTCAATTCTTTTCGCGCGCAGGAAGTATTCGTCTTTTTCCAAGGTTTCAATTATCTTTCTTCCGATTCCTTGACCCTGATAATCGGGTAAAACGAAGATGGTAAATAAACTGCTTTCATCCACTTTATCCCAGTAAGGGCCTATGGCTCCACAGCCCACGATCTTGTTCTCATCGCACGCAACGTAAAAATGAGTCCATTCTGCTCGCTTCAGGATTTTGTTCGGTTGCAATCTTTGAACTTCGTTTTCAATATATTCTTTAGGATAATCTTTGATATTTACTTCTCTAAGCGTCTTGATAATTAAATCAGACACCTCTTTTGAATCAGTTTGCAAAAACCTTCTAATGATCATATCTTCCTCCGTAAGTCCGGATTTGCCGAGATTCTATTACATTCTTTCGCTCTTTTCTTTCATGGTTTTTATAAAAGTATAGCATAAGACTTGTATTATTTCAAGTTATATTGCCGTCTTTGACGGCAGTTATATTGATCCTGCGGATCAGTTATATTGCCTCTGTGAGGCAGTTATATTATATTCGCCTTGCTATATTCAACCTGCGCGTAGCGCAATATCACTCGCGAAGCGAATATAACTGGGCGAAGCCCAATATAACTCGCCGCAGGCGAATATA
>JAFRVI010000077.1 GCA_017438525.1 Clostridia bacterium | reverse complement strand
TAAGCTCGATCGCGGCGGCGTAAGGCCGCGCCTTTTCCGGCTCGCCGCAGAGCATATCGCCGACCGCGCGCGCGAGCGCGGGACGCACGCGCTTGCCGTCCGAGAAGAGCGTGTAGCCCATCGCTTCCTCAAGCGTGGAGCCGGAACCGGCGCAGGCGCGCAGACGCGCCTCCGCCATCGAGGCGTACGCGGCGTATTTTTCGCTGAAGGTCGCGTCATTCATTGGCGGTGAAGTCCTCTTTTTTCATGCCGTCGCCGTCCTTGACGAGCAGCTTTATCTGCTTCTCGGCGGCGTTGAGCTTCGCGGTGCAGACCTCGGTCAGTTTCACGCCTTTTTCAAAGAGCGCGAGCGCCTCGTCCAGCGGGATATCGCCGTTTTCAAGAGATCTGACGATCTCGTCAAGCTGCTTTATCGCGGTTTCAAAACTGATGTCGCTCATATCTTTTCTCCTCCGGAAATATTATCCTTTTCAACTACCGTCTCTACTCGGCAGCCGGCGCTGCCGTCCCTGAGAAGCACGGTGATCGCGTCGCCCGCGGAAAGCTCCTTCGCCGAGCGGAGGGGTCTGCCCTCCTTCTCGGAAATCGAGTAACCGCGCGCGAGCACGTTCAGCGGACTCATCGCGTTGAGCGACGCCGCCGCTTCCGAAAGGCGCTTGCGCGCCTGCTCCGTGCGGAGCTTCATCGCCGACGCGAACGCCTTGACGGCGTAGTCGAGATTCATGCGGCGCTGATCGACCTGATACATCGGGCTCTCCATACAGCGGCGGGACTTCAGCTCGTCAAGCCGCCTGCGGCAGAGCTCGACGCGCTTGCCCATCGCCGCCGCCATGCGCTTTTCGCAGCCGTCGAACCACGTCAGCATATCGGCGGCGTTCGGCACGGCAAGCTCGGCGGCCGCCGAAGGCGTCGGCGCGCGCAGGTCCGCGACGAAGTCGGCGATCGTGAAGTCGGTCTCGTGCCCGACGGCCGAAATCACCGGCGTTTCGCTCGCGGCGATCGCATAGGCGAGCTCCTTGGAGTTAAAAGCCCATAGGTCTTCGATCGAGCCGCCGCCGCGCCCGATGATGATGACGTCGACGGGCTCCGCGCCCGAGTTGAAGTATTCGATGCCGCGTATGATCGTCGGCGGCGCGTCCTCGCCCTGCACCAGCGCGGGGTAAAGTATGATTTCGGCGAGCGGATACCGCCTGCCGAGGATATTTATCATGTCGCGGATCGCCGCTCCCGTCGGCGAGGTCACTATGCCGATCTTGTTCGGCAGGCGCGGGAGCTTTTTCTTTTTCGCCTCGTCGAATAGTCCCGCCTGCCGCAGCTCTTCCTTAAGCTGCTCGTAGGCGATATTCAGCGCGCCGAAACCGTCCGGTATCATATCGTCGATATAAAGCTGATACGCCCCGTCGCGTTCGAAGACGCTGACACGCCCGTGGACGACGACCTTCATGCCGCTCTGAGGCTCGAAAGTCAGCTTGTCGGCGCTGCCCTTGAACATCACCGTCTTGATCAGCGAGTTCTCGTCTTTGAGCGTCATATACATATGACCGCTGCGGTGGTGGATGAAGTTGGAAAGCTCGCCGCGCACCCAGACGGAATTGAGTATATCCTCCGCGTCGATTATCTGCTTTACGTACTTATTCAGCGCGGAAACGGTTATGATATTGCGTTCGGGCATCGCTTCACTCCCCTTTCAGACCGCACAGCGCGGCGGCGAGAAACGCCGTTCCGGCGGCGTTATCCGACGAAAACTCCGGCTTGGTGAAAACGACGTTTTCCATCCGCGCGGAGACGTAATTCCTGATATATTCGCTCGACATAACTCCGCCCGCAAAAAGTACCGGCACGACGCCGCGCTCTTCGCGCAGCCGCGCCGAAACGCGCACGAGCATCTCCGCGACGTAGCCGAAGCAGTATGCCGCGACGTATTCGGGCGCCGCGCCTTCGTCGAGCAGACGGGCGCAGACGTTTTCGACGCCGGAAAGGCAGCAGTCGCCCCCCTTCAGCACCGGCTTCGCGGAGACATCGCCGGCGTATGCGAGCGCGAGCTTATCCATTTCGGCGCCCGCGGGGAAAGCGAAACCGAGCCGCACGCCTATCCTGTCGATGAGCTGACCCGCGCTGATATCGAGCGTTTTTGAAACTATATCTACGGAAACTCCGCCGCGTGAGCTCTTGACGAAAAGCCCCTCGGTCGTGCCTCCGGAAACGTGAAACGAGATGAAGTCGGACGCGAGCAGGTCTACCCTGCCGGCTCCGTAAAGCGCGGCGGCAATGTGCCCCGCCTGATGCGAAAGCTCCTTCAGCGGCACGCCGTGGCTTGAGGCGATGCCGTGAGCGAAGGTCCTGCCGACGAGGAAGCAGGGCATATACGAGCCCTCCGCGTCGCGCGGACGCGTCGAAACGCCGACTCCCGCGAGCCGGGCGCCTTCCGGGAGGCGCGAGAAGACTTTTTCCGCGACCTCCGGCAGCTGCTTTACGTGCAGGAAGACCGCGTCGCTCTGGCGCAGTCCCTTTTCGCCGGCGGCGACGGGCAGCAGCTTCTTTTCGCTTATCATCACGCCGTCCTCAAGGTAGGCCGCGGCGGAGGTGGTGTAGTTGCTCGTGTCTATTCCGAGATAGTATTTCATTCTTCCGCTTTCTCTTCTTCCGGTTCTTCCGGCTTCGCGTCCGCCGCCTTTGGAGGCAGTTCGCGCACTATCGAGCCGAGTATGCCGTTGACGAAGGCGGAACACTCCTCGCCCTCGTACTGCTTGGCGAGCTCGACCGCCTCGTTTACGGTGACGCTCGTGGGAATATCGTCCGCGCAGAGAAGCTCGCAGACCGCGAGGCGAAGCGCCGCGACGGTCACGGATGACATACGCTGCACCGTCCAGCCGACGGCGTACTTCTCTATCAGCGCGTCGATCTCGGCGCGTCTGTTTTCGCAGGCGGCGAGCATGGCGACGGAGTAGGCGTCGGGCTCCTGCTCTTCACCGCGCCGCGCCGCGAGGATATCCTCCGCCGCGTGCTTGCCGAAGCCGTATTCGAATATCATTTCAAACGCCGTGCGGCGCGCTTTCGTTCTGCTCATACGTATTCTCCCTTATTACCTGATAGCTGCATATATACATATTGGATTATACACTATCCGCGCGCAAAAAGGAATACTTTTTCTCAAAAAATGTATATTTTTTATTTATAAATACAGCGCGGACGCAAAAACCGCGCCCGTGAGGGCGCGGTTTTTAAGTTTCTGCGTAAATGCGCGGGCGATCAAGATCGCCCTTGCGTAAGCGGCTTTGCCGCTTATCTCTTCAGCGCGATGACGACGCGGCGTGCGCTGCCTTCGCCCTTGGAGTAGGACTCGAGGCCTTCGATCTCCTGGATGACCATGTGCACGATGCGTCTCTCGTTCGGGCTCATCGGCTCGAGGGTCAAACTTCTGCCGGTCTTGCGGACGCGCTCGGCGTACTTCTTCGCGAGGCGTTCGAGCGTCTCTTCCCTGCGGGCGCGGTAGCTGCCCGTGTCGATGTAGACGCGCATATGCTTCTCGCCGCTCTTGGCGGAGACGATGCCGGTCAGGTACTGCAGCGCGTCGAGGGTTTCGCCGCGGCGACCGATGATGGCGTTGATGTCCTCGCCCTCGATGTTGATGCGGACGCCGTCTTCGGTCTGTTCGCTCTTGATCTCAACGGGCTTGGAGGATATGTAGGGAAGGATCTTCGCGAGGAAGGCCTCCGCCCTCTCCTGCTTGCTGCCGGCGGGCGCGTCACTCTTCACGGGCGCGGGCGCGGCGGGCTCTTCGGGAGCCGCTTCGGCGGCTTCTTCTTTGCGCTCTCTGCGGGAGAGCTTTTTCTCTTTCTTCTCCGGCGCGGGCTCCTCGATAACGGGAGCGGCGGCCGGCGCTTCTTCGGCTTCGGCTTCTTCGGGTCTGCCGTCGTCGTAGAACGCGACGACCTCGGCGTTCGTGCCGCCCATAAAGCCCAGAACCTTCTTGGTGGGTGCGGTGATGACCTCTACTTCAACGTCGTCTCTGTCCCTGCCCAGCTTTTCGCATGCGGCGCGGATGGCGTCATCTATGGTCTTACCGGTCCCGGTAGCTTCGATTCTCATTGTTAATACTCCGTTCCGCCGTCATCGGACGGCAATTATCACGTCGGGGGAATTATTCCCTCCACTCTTCCTCTTCCCTGCGGCGGGCTTCGGCGAGCTTGCGCTTGGCTTCTTCCTTGAGCTCCTTCGCGCTCTTGGGACCGACCTCCTCGACGGTATAGTCTTCGTTTTTGATAAGGATGTTCGCTTCTTCCTTCGTTATCGCTTCGCCCTTTTTGGCCTTCTTCTTGGCGCGGATGCGCATCACGCGCTCGACGGTGTAGTACCTGCCGAGAATGACGGTCTGGAGGGTGATGACGATGTTGGATACGCACCAGTAGAAAACAAGCGCGGACGGTACGGAGAAGCCGATGACTACCGAGAAGATAGGCATGAACAGCATCATTCCCATACCGGGCTGCTTCTCGCCGCCTGCGTTGCGCTGGTTGATCTTCATCGTGATCAGCTGCATCAGCAGCGCGGTAAGACCGGAAAGCAGCGGGAAAAGCCAGTAAACCGAAATCTGCCCGAAGGACGCTGTCTGCGTCAGGTCGAGCCCGAAAAGCTTCAGATTAAGCGGCAGGCCGAAGAGCGAATCGCCGGAGATCTTCGCGAAGTCGGCGGCGTTCCAGCTCGCCTGCGGCAGACCCGCGTAGTACATATCGAGCGTGCTGACGCCCTCGACCGCGGGAAGCGCGTTGATAAGATCGTTCGCGACGCCGGCAATGTAGTGCAGCGGGTAGCGGATGACTTCGTAAAGGCCGATGAATATCGGCAGCTGGAGCAACGCGGTAAGGCAGCCGGAATAAGGCGAATAGCCCTCGGACTGATAGAGCGCGTTGATCTCTTCCCTCGCCTTCATAGGATCGCTCTTGTATTTCTGGCGTATTTTGTTTTCAAACGGGCGCATCCTCGCCGCCATCGTCTGGCCCTTCTGCTGCTTGATCGAAAGCGGCAGGAGCAGCAGGCGGATAATGATGGTGAAGAAGATGATCGAAAGGGCGTAATTATTGAATATATAATACAGCCCTCTCATCAGATACCCGAAGGGTATCGCAATGATACTAAACACTTGAGTTCCTCCTGCGTACCGTTACGGTACGGGGTCGTAGTATTTCTTCGAAAACGGGTTGCAGCGGAGCAGCCGCTTGAACGCGAGCCATCCGCCCTTCAGCGCGCCGTATTTCGTTATCGCCTCGTATGCGTAGGCGGAGCAGGTCGGGTAAAACCTGCAGTGCGGCTGCGTGTGCGGTGAGATATGCTTTTGATAAAACTTTATCAGCGCGAGAAAACAGCGTTTCATCATTTCAACCCCAGGCGCTCAACGAGCTCACAGATAGCTTCTCCGACTTCGCCCGATTTCATGCGCGGCGTTCTGCCGCGGGCGACGAATACGAAGTCATAGCCCTGCGGCAGGCGGTGTTCCACCGACCTGTAGCCCTCTCTGATGACGCGGCGCGCGCGGGTGCGGGTGACGGCGTTCCCTATCTTCAAGGAAACGGTTATGCCGATGCGGTTACGGCCCGTGCGGTTTTTCTTCGCATAGACCGCAACCGCGTTATCCGCCGCGCTTTTGCCGTGATAATACAGTCTGCGGAACTCCGCGTTCTGCTTCAGAGTCAAAAGCTTCATTGATAAATCAGTAGCTCAGTCTGGCTCTGCCCTTCGCTCTGCGGCGGGCGAGGACCTTTCTGCCGTTCTTGGTGGCCATTCTCTTGCGGAAGCCGTGTTCCTTCTGGCGCTGCAGCTTCTTGGGCTGGTAAGTTCTGATCATTATTTACACCTCCGTGTCAAACTGTTTCTTTTGTTTATGAAATGCCTTGCGGCAATATCAGCGGGATTACTCCTCGTTCTCCTTCGCGGCGGCGTCGATGACCTTCTGCGCCTCGTTGGCGGGAGCTTCGTCGTAGCGCTCGAATTTCTGCTCGAACCAACCCTTGCCCTGAGTGAGAGAACGCAGGAAGATTGCGTAGTCGCTCATCTCGGCCATCGGGACTTCGGCTTCGACGATCTGCATGCCCTTCTCTTCGGCGGGGTTCATGCCGAGGATCCTGCCGCGGCGCTTGCTGACGTCGCCCATGACGTCGCCCATCATATCGCTCGGAACGACGACCTTGAGGTTCGCGATGGGCTCGAGCAGGACCGGAGACGCCTTCGCCATACCCTCTTTGTAAGCGAGGTTAGCGGCGATCTTGAACGCCATTTCGGAGGAGTCGACGGGATGGTAGGAGCCGTCGTACAGGGTGGCCTTCAGGCCGACAACGGGATAACCGGCGAGCACGCCCTTGGTGACGCTGTCGCGCAGTCCCTTCTCGACCGCGGGGAAGAAGTTCTTCGGGACGGAGCCGCCGAACACTTCCTCTTCGAAGATCATTTCATCGCCCTCGCAGGGCTCAAAGCGGATCCACACGTCGCCGAACTGGCCGTGGCCGCCGGACTGCTTCTTGTGTCTGCCCTGAACCTCGACCTTCTTGCGGATCTTCTCACGGTAAGGCACCTTCGCATCCTTAAGATCGACGGAAACGCTGGACTTGCTGTTCTTCAGCTTGGAGACGATAACGTCGAGCTGAGTTTCGCCCATGCCGCTGATGATCTGCTGCTTCGTTTCGGCGTTGTTCTCGAAGGAGATGGTGGGATCCTCTTCCATCAGCTTGCGGAGGCCGGAAGCGATCTTTTCTTCATCGCCCTTCGCCTTGGGAGCGATGGCTTTGGAGAGGCAGGGCTTCGGGAAATCGAAGACCGGCATGACGGTCTCGTTGCTCTGCGTGCAGAGGGTGTCGCAGGTGGAGGCGGAGGCCATCTTCGTTACCGCGCCGATGTCGCCGGCGGGGATGGTATCGACCTCGATCTGCTTCTTGCCGACGATATTGTAAACGTGGGCGATCTTTTCGGTCGTGTTCGCGCGCGGATTGTATACCGTCATATCCGGCTTGATCTCGCCGGAGTAAACGCGGAAGTAGGAGACCTTTCCGACGAAGTCGTCGGCGACGGTCTTGAAGATCTGGGCGACGGGAGCGCCGGATTCGACCTTCTTGGTATCAACTGGCGACGGGAGCATGTGGGTGATGCCGTCGAGCAGCGGAACGATGCCGGTGAGCGTCAGCGCGACGCCGGGATAGACGGGGCTGATGGAGCCGTTGACTATGCCCTTGGCGATGCCGTCCTTGATCTCGGCCTCGGTGAAGGCTTCGCCGGAGAAGTACTTCTCCATCAGCTCTTCGCTGACTTCGGCGACGCTCTCGTTGATGACTTCTTTGTAATGCTCGATGCGCTCGGCCATGTAATCCGGAACCGGAACCTTCTTCTCGACGCCGTTCTCGAAGGTGTACGCTTCGTTGTCGAGCAGGTTGACGAAGCACTCGAGCTTTCTGTCCTTTATCGCGGGCAGGATGACCGGAATGACCTCGCTGCCGTAGATCTCGTGCAGCTTGTCGAGGGTCTCGTAGAAGTTGGCGTTCTCGTCGTCGACGCGGTTGACGAAGAACATACGGGCAAGGCCGTTCTTCTTGCAGAGCTTCATAGCCTTGTAGGTGCCGACGGTGTCGGCGTTGTCGGCGGTCAGAACGATGACAGCCGCGTCCGCGGCGGCGGCGCCGCTGATGGCTTCGCCCTCAAAGTCGAAGTAACCGGGAGTGTCGATCGCGTTGATCTTGGTCCCGTTCCAGTCAAAGGACGCGAGTGAAAGCGAGATGGATATCTTTCTTCTGGATTCCTCGGGATCGAAGTCGAGGTTGGAGTTGCCGTCGTCTACCTTTCCGAGGCGCTCGGTGACCTTCGCAAGATAAAGCATCGCTTCGATGAGGGAAGTCTTGCCCTTGCTGCCGTGGCCGAGGAATACGACGTTTCTGATCTTTTCGGCAGGATAAGTTTTCATTTGGATCCCCTTTCAATATGTTGTAAATGCGTTTCACTGAACGCAAAATGCACATCAAGAAATATTATAATATAAAATGTCAACTATTTCAAGAGTTTTTTTCTTTTGATGAACTCATTTAACAAAAAAACGCAGGGCCTTCGGTTTTATCGAGATGTTCATCGGCAGGTCGGGGCCGTGCTGGCCGTCCATATCGGCGTGGCCGAACACCCAGTCGTGGTTGACTGCCTCAACGTAAAGACGCTTCGTGCGGAAGTAGACGACGTTTTTGTTGTGCAGGTGTCTGCCGAGCAGCAGCTTGATGAAAAGCGGCACGACGCTGCGGAATTTTATGTACTTGACGCCTACGAAGTCGAGCAGTCCGTCGTCCGCGACGGCGTCGCAGGCAATCTTTTTAAGGCCGCCGGTGCTGACTCCGTTCATCGCGATGAAGAAGAAGAAATCGTCCTCAATCTCTGCCTCGTCCGCGACTACGCGCAGGCGGTAGTGCTTGAGCAGCTTGACCATCGACACGCCCTTGGCGTAGTACGCGAGCTTGCCCCACTTCGCCTTCTTGGCGGGGTCGAACTCCATCGTGCTGTTCATGAAGAGTCCGGCGCCGCAGATGTTGATGAAATACTGACCGTTGGCGACGCCGACGTCGATGCCGCCGAGCTTGCCGGCCTTGTAGAGCTCCACACACTTTTTCGCTTTCGGCTTCACACCGAGGTAGTAGGCAAAGTCGTTTGCCGTGCCTATCGGGCAGACGAAGACCGGCACGTCGACCGAGTGATTCATCATGCCGTTGACGACCTCGTTGATCGTTCCGTCGCCGCCGAGGATGAAGATCGCCTTGCAGCCCTGCGGATCGAATGTGTCGAAAAACCGCGTCAGGTCGCCTTTCTCCTTGCTGGGATAGACGCGGACGTCCTCCCTCTCCTGCGCGAGCAGGTAGACGAGCTGTTCAATGAACTTGCGGGACTTTCTGCGCTTGCCTGCGGTAGGATTGTAAAGTAACTGTACGAATTCCAACTTCCTCACCCTTTGACTGAATGTAAAACGCGGTAACCCGCTTCTTTTTCTATAGTTTCGCAGTTGCCGAAAAACTCGCGGATGTGCTTTTCCGCGCTCTCGGCGCCCTGCTGTCTGCGTATGACGACGAACAGCTCTCCCCCCGTCTTCAGCATCCCGAAGGCGTTGTCGAAGAAGGCGTAGACGGTCTTCTTGCCGGCGCGGATCGGCGGATTGGTGACTACCGCGTCGAAGGGGCCTTCCATCCCATCGCCCGCGTCGGACTCCGCGCAGACGGCGGAAACTCCGTTCAGACGGACGTTTTCGCGGCATAGCGCGAGGGCGCGTTCGTTGACGTCGCACATGACGACGGAGGCGCCCGCCTTCGCGAGCGTCACGCCTATCGCGCCGTAGCCGCAGCCGATGTCGAGCGTGCGCACGCCGTTCCAGTCGCGCAGGCGCAGCAGCGCCTCGAGCAGCACGCGGCTGCCCCTGTCGACCCTGTCGGCGGAGAAGACGCCTGCGTCGCTGTTGAAGCTCACGGATACGCCGCCGACGGTCAGCTCGAAGCTGCGCGGACGGGACGCGCTCGTCGGCTCGGAGGAGAAATAATGCTCGCTCATGCCCTTTTCCACTTCACGCCCTGCGGCGTGTCCTCGAGGATTATCCCCTTCGCCTTCAGCTCGTCGCGGATGCGGTCGGCTTCGGCGTAGTTCTTGTTCTTTTTCGCCTCGGTGCGCTGCGCGATGAGTGCCTCGATCTCCGCATCGATGCCCTCCTCCGCTTCGCCGGCGAAGCCGAGGACTCCGCAGAGCTCGTTCAGCAGCGCGAGCCCGTGCTTCAGCGTTGCCTTCTCCGGCTCGCCCGCGAGGTAGGTGTTCAGGTCGCGCACGAGGTCGAAGACGGCGGCGAGCGCGTCGGCGGTGTTCAGGTCGTCCTCCATCGCGGCGATGAAGGCGGCCTTGCGCTCCGCCCACTTCGCTTCGGCGGCGGTATCCTCGGCGCCCTCCGGCGCGGATTCTATGCGGAAGCGCAGGTCGCCGCGGCAGTTGTTTATGCGCTTGAGCGACGCGGCCGCCTGCTCGAGAATGTCTACGGAGTAGTTTATCGGGCTGCGGTAGTGCGCGGAGAGCAGGAACATACGGATCGGACCGTAGCCGAACTTCTCCGCGATGTCGCGCACGGTGAAGAAGTTGCCCTTCGATTTGCTCATCTTCGCGTTGTCGACGTTTATGTAGCCGTTGTGCAGCCAGTAGCGCGCGAAGTCGGCGCCGTTGGCGCATTCGCTCTGCGCGATCTCGTTCTCGTGGTGCGGGAAGATCAGATCCTTGCCGCCCGCGTGGATGTCTATCGTCTCGCCGAGGTGCTTTTTGCACATGGCGGAGCACTCGATATGCCAGCCCGGTCTGCCCTTGCCCCAGGGGGAGTCGAAGTACGGCTCGCCCTCCTTGGCGGCCTTCCAGAGCGCGAAGTCCATCGGGTCGCGCTTGACGTCGCTGACTTCGATGCGGGCGCCCGCCTCCAGCTCCTCGAGCGGCTGATGCGAAAGCTTGCCGTAGCCGCCGAACTTCTTGGTGGAGAAGTAGACGTCGCCGTTCGATTCGTAAGCGTAGCCCTTGTCGACCAGCGTTTTTACTATGTCGATTATGACGTCGATATGCTCAGTCGCGCGCGGATGCACCGAAGCCGGACGGACTCCCAGCCCCTTCGCGTCGGTGTAGTACTCCGCGATGAAGCGCTCGGCGTAGTCCTTCGCCGGCACGCCCTCCTTATTTGCGGCGTTGATGATCTTGTCGTCGATATCGGTGAAGTTCTGCACGAACTTGACCTTGTAGCCCATATACTCGAAGAAATTGCGGAGCGTGTCGAAAACGACAAACACCCTCGCGTTGCCGATGTGGAAAAAGTTATAGACGGTCGGCCCGCAGGCGTACATCTTCACCTCACCCGGAGTTATCGGCACGAATTCCTCTTTTCTGTTCGTAAGCGTGTTGAAAAGCAGCATGATACGCATATCCTTCCATTTTATATACAG
>JAFRVI010000076.1 GCA_017438525.1 Clostridia bacterium | reverse complement strand
GCCGTTTTCCTGACCGAAAATCGTCAGGCTGCTCGGGTCTGTAACTGCAACGCCCTTCGTTACCGTCAGCGTATATCCGTCGGCAAGAATAAGGTTTGCAGCGCCGTTTACGGTAATGCTTCCGTTAACGGTTACATTCGAATTAACAACGTACCACTTGCCGTCCTCAAAGGTTGTAGTGTCTGCGGCAACAGCCGTGTAATCATCACAGGTTGCGTCGGTATAGGTTACCGTGTTGGTGGCAGAGTCATACGCCGCGTTCTTATAGGATACGGGCGCGGAGGCGGTAGCTTCACCGTGTATAAACCGCTTATCGGAAGAACCGCCGGAAACATAACTCCAATCGATATTATTATCACTTTCCTGAACAGTCGCGCCGGTTCCGGTCGCGGTTATGTTTCCGGTGACCGCTTTGCCGTCGCTGCCGTTGCTGCCAAACTGATGGCCTTGGCCGCCGACGCCGCCGGTGGCCGTGACCGTGCCGTTGTTGACGGTCGCATTGCCGGAAATACCGCTGCCGCCATTGCCGGCGTAGAAGCCGCTGCCGCCGTTGCCGCCGGTGGCCGTGACCGTGCCGCCGTTGACGGTCACATTGCCGGAAATACCGCTGCCGCCATTGCCGCCGTTGAAGCCGTAGCCGCCGTTGCCGCCGGTGGCCGTGACCGCGGCCCCATTGACAGACAACGTGCCGCAGGTGATGGCGGTGGAGCCGGCGCCACCATTAGAATCATCATCGCCGTCGCTGCCATTGGCCGCATTGGCGATCAGCGCGCCGGTGCCCGCGCTCTGGCCGTAAATGTTCAGCGTCGCGCCGGAGGCGTTGACGCCCGCGCTCGCAGTCAGCGACGCGCCGTCGCAGAGGATCAGATTGACCGTGCCGGAAACGGTGATGCTGCTTGTGATCTCCACGGTGTCGTTGACGACGTACCAGCTCGTCGTACCGCTCGCGCCCCACTCAGTGGTGGTCGCGGCAACAGCCGTGTAATCATCACAGGTTGCGTCGGTATAGGTTACCGTGTTGGTGGCAGAGTCATACGCCGCGTTCTTATAGGATACGGGTTCGGGCGCGGGGGTCCCTATTACTACCTTCTTATAGGCGCTCAGATCCTGTCCGGTGGTGCTGACGGCGATCTCGGTCTCTCCCGAGGTGCCGGCGACATCCGTCCAGCCGGTGCCGGGGACGGCGTTCTTGACGTTGGCATATGCAATGCCGCCTCCGGGAGCGCTTGCGGTAAGCTCGCCGCCGCTGATCGTTACGTCTCCCTTGTTTTCGCAGTTGATGCCGTAAGTTCCACTCATGGTTGTCGCTACGGTCAGGGCGCCGCCGCTGACCGTTACACCGGTGGAGCAGAGGGCACTGTTGTAGCCGCCGATCGCGCTGACAGTTCCTCCGTTTACGATCACATTTCCGCCCATTTCGATGCCGCCGTGACTATTGTCAGTTGTCGACACGGTAACGGTTCCGCCATTTATCGTAAGGTTGTTATTAGTACTGGCGCAGATCCCATTAGTATAAACACCGGCGGCTGTAACGTTCCCGCCATTGATAGTAATATCGCCATTATAAATACTTATTCCACCGGTCGCACTGATCTTGCCGCCATTGATAATAATACTGCCGTCTGAGAAATCAAGGGCGTAGCCATAGCTTTGTTGATTCGTCACGCTCAATCCACCCATGTCTTCGCCGGTGCTTTGAGCATATATCGTAAGGTTTTTATATCCATTGACAGCTCCGCCATAAGTTTCCGCCGTTACGGTAAGCGTCGCTCTGTCGCAAAGGATCAGGTTCACGTCAGCGCTAATGTACATTTCCCCGCTGATCGGCACATTTTCCTTGACCACATACCAGCCCGCCTCTTCGATCATAGTCATGCTGCTGTCGAAAACGGTGTACTCCGTGCAGGTCTGTTCATTACCGTCCGCATCGAGATAGGTGACAGCGGCATTATCCGCCCACGCC
This sequence comes from Clostridia bacterium, assembly GCA_017438525.1. Classification (NCBI taxonomy): domain Bacteria; kingdom Bacillati; phylum Bacillota; class Clostridia; species Clostridia bacterium. The sequence continues at coordinate 41,677 of JAFRVI010000076.1, read as the reverse complement.
GTCAGGCTCGCGGCAGGCACGAGCGAGAGCAGCATCGCGACGCTGAGCACCGCGCTGAGCAGTTTTTTCGTCAGTTTGTTTTTCATATTTTTCCTCCTTGCCTTTCGGCTTTTTTATATATTTATTTTATATGTAAAAGCACGCTCATTCTCAAAATGAGCCACATCTTTTTTATTCTATCACCTGCTCGGCGGGATTGCAAGAAAAAATTGTGAAAAAGCGCCGGTTTTTTCAAGTTTTTTGCGCGCCGGCGGCACAGCCGGAGGCTGACGGACGTGTGCGGGGAGCTCCCTCAGACGAGGGAGCTGTCAGCGCCGTTGAAAACGGCGATGACTGAGGGAGGGAAAAACCTCATCTCAACCGCAAACTTCGCGACAAAGGCAGGGCTCTTTCCCTCCCTCCGTTATTTTTTGCGGAGCAAAAAATAACACCTTTGCCCGTTTGCGGTGCCCGATATGCGCTTCGGGCGATAAATCACCCTCGCGCCTATCGACCGCGGCACTTCCTCGCCCTCCCTTTTTCCGCCGCAGGCGGCGGTCGGGCTCGTCACCCCCAGAGGGAGGCAAGGCCGCGCACGGCGCGGGCGGTTTGTCATCCTGAGCGGCGGCAAGGTGCCGCAATGATATATCGGCGTTTCGCCGATATGATATACGGCTTAAAGCCGCATGATATATTTGCCTGAAGTCAAATATGATATACTCGCGTTGCGAGCATTAAGGAGCAAACCGCGCCCGATGAGCGCGGTTTGAATAATTCAAAGCGGCTCCCTTTCGGGAGCCGCTTTGTTCCTTAATATTCGCGCAGCGAATATATCATATCGCGCCGGCGATATATCATACGCGAATAGCGTATATCATATCACGCATCGCGTGATATATCATTGCTCGCGAAGCGAGCCGCGATCACCGCCGCGGCGACGGCGTCGGCGACGCCGGGGAAAAAGACGTCGGGGATTATCTTCGCCGGCGAAAGCTCCGCTTCCGGCACGAGCGCGGCGAGGGCGCGGGCGGCGGCGTGCTTCATCTCTTCCGTTATCGCTCTCGCGCGGCATTTCAGCGCGCCCTTGAATATGCCCGGGAACGCGAGCAGGTTGTTTATCTGGTTCGGATAGTCGCTGCGCCCGGTGCCGACGACGGCGGCTCCGGCGGCGAGGGCTTCCTCAGGCGTTATCTCGGGAACGGGATTCGCCATAGCGAAGATTATCGGCTCATTCATCGCTGCGACCATTTCTCCGGTCAGCACCCTGCCGACCGAAACGCCGACGAAGGCGTCCGCGCCGCGAACGGCGTCCGCGAGGGAGCCGCGTATGCCGCTCCGGTTGACCGTCAGCGCAAGCTCGCGCTGGGCGGGATTTATATCGCCTTCGGGATCGAGGACGCCGCCGATATCGCAGACGGTCAGCTCGCCGAAGCCGATGTCGCGCAGCAGCTTCGACACCGCGATGCCCGCGCTGCCCGCGCCGTTGACGACGACGCGCATTTCCTCCGGCTTCCTGCCCGTTACCTTCGCGGCGTTCAGCATCGCGGCGGCGACGACTATCGCCGTGCCGTGCTGATCGTCGTGGAAGACGGGCACGTCGCAGAGCTCCTTCAGCCGCGCCTCGATCTCAAAGCAGCGGGGCGCGGAGATATCCTCGAGGTTGATGCCGCCGAAGGACTTGCTGATGAGATACACGGTGCGGATTATCTCCTCCGTGTCGCGGCTGTCGACGCAGATAGGCACCGCGTCGACTCCGCCGAAGCGCTTGAAGAGCGCGCACTTGCCCTCCATGACGGGCATGCCGGCGGCGGCTCCTACGTCGCCGAGGCCGAGCACCGCCGAGCCGTCCGTCACGACGGCGACGACGTTGCCGCGCCGCGTGAGCGTAAAGCTTTTCGCGTAGTCGGCTTCGATCTCCTTGCAGGGGCGGGCGACGCCCGGCGTGTAGGCGAGCGAGAGGTCCTCCCGCGTTTCAAGCGGGGCGCGGACCGAGATTTCGATTTTTCCGCCGAGCTCTTCGTGCAGGGCGAGCGATCTTTCGTATACGTCCATGGTTTTTTCCTTTTTCGAGAAGTTGAGCTAAAACGAGAGGTCAGCTTTTTGTGCGCCGTCTTCGACGGCATGATTTGACGGCTCCGCCGTCATGATTTGGCTTCGCCGTGAATTGCAAGCGCGGCGCGCTTGCATGAAGGAACAAATCGCCGCAGGCGATTTGAACGTATCAGAGCTCCCTCAGACGAGGGAGCTGGATTGACGGCGCGAAGCGACGGCAAGACTGAGGGAGTGAAAGACGGCGTCTCAAACGCAAACGAAGCGATATGGGCAGGGCTTTTCCCTCCCTCAGTCGCCTTCGGCGACAGCTCCCTCGTCTGAGGGAGCCGGCCGACGTGTCAGCGTTCGGAAACCTATGTCGCCCGCGGCGACAAATCATGATTGCGAAGCAATCAATTCATGCGAGCAACGCGAGCAAATCATGCAAGCGAAGCTTGCAAATCATGCGCGCCGCAGCGCGCTTTTATATCTTCATTATTTCGTCATACTTATCCGCGTCCATCAGGCCGGCGCCGACGACGGCTTCGCGGAGGGTGATGTTCTCTTCAAGCGCGCACTTTGCGGCTTTCGCCGCGGCGTCGTAGCCGATGACGGGCGTCAGGCGCGTGACCGTCATGAGCGAACGCTCGAGGTATTCGCGCATCACGGCTTCGTCCGCGGTCAGACCCGCGAGACAGTTATCCGTGAAGGAGGTCATCGCGTCGGTCAGCAGGTAGACCGAGCGCAGGAAGCGGAAGGCGATCAGCGGCATGCAGACGTTCAGCTCGAGGACGCCGGCGGCGCAGGCGCCGGTCAGCGCCGCGTCGTTGCCGAAGACCTCGTGGCAGACCATTATCAGCGCCTCGCACTGCGTCGGGTTGACCTTGCCGGGCATTATCGAGCTGCCCGGCTCGTTGGCGGGCAGCTTCAGCTCGCCGATGCCGCAGCGCGGTCCGCTGCCGAGCAGACGGACGTCCGAAGCGAGCTTGTGCAGGTCGGCGGCGAGCGTTTTCAGCGCGCCGTGCGCGGCGAGGACTGCGTTCTTTGAGCCGAGGCCGGCGAATTTGTTTTCGCAGGGATAAAAGTCAGTCGCGCATGCTTCCGTCATGAAGGCGCAGACCGCTTCGTCGAAGCCGTCCGGGCAGTTGAGCCCGTTGCCGACGGCGGTGCCGCCTATCGGCAGAGCGCGGAGCTTGTGAAGCGAAAGCTGCACGCCGTCGATATCCGATTCGATCGCGGCGCGCCAGCCGCTCGCCTCCTGACCGAAGGTCATCGGTACGGCGTCCTGCATATGCGTACGCGCCGCCTTCGGCGTTTCCGCGTAGCGTTCCTCAAGCGCGGAAAGCGCTTTGACGAGCTTCTCCGCGGCGGGAAGGAGCAGCCCTTCCAGCGTCAGCACCGCGGAAACGGAGATCGCCGATGGGAAGGTATCGTTAGAGCTCTGCGACATATTCACGTGGTCGTTGGGGTGGATCTTCAGCTCAGGATGGAGCTGCATCGCGCGGTTGGCGACGACCTCGTTGACGTTCATATTCGTCTGCGTGCCGCTGCCCGTCTGCCAGACGGAGAGCGGGAAATGCGCGTCCAGCTTGCCGGTGAAGACCTCGGCGCACGCCTCGGAGATCGCGGCGCGGCGCGCTTCGTCAAGCTTGCCGAGGTCGCGGTTCGCCGTCGCCGCCGCCTGTTTCAGCATCGCGAGCGCGTGGACGACGACCGACGGCATAAGGTCGCCTCCGATGCGGAAGTTTTTTAAGCTCCGCGCCGTCTGCGCTCCCCAGAGCTTGTCGGCGGGGACCTTCATCTCCCCCATCGAGTCCTTTTCGATACGGTAGTTTTCTTCCATTTCGTTACCTCAGAAAATCGTTCTGTCCCAATACTTGCGGTCGAGACAGCGGTATTGAAGCGCCTCCGCGACGTGCTCCTCGCGGATGCCGTCCTCGGCGGCGAGGTCGGCGATCGTGCGCGCGACGCGCAGGACCTTGTCGTAGGCGCGGGCGGAAAGCGACATCTTCTCGAACGAGCGGCGCAGCAGCTCGGCCGCGCTGTCCGATATCGCGCAGAGCTTCTTCGTCTTGCCGCCGGAGAGGCGGGCGTTGCAGGAAACGCCGATATCCGCGTAGCGTTCCTCCTGCCGCTTGCGCGCGGCGGCGACGCGGGCGCGGACGGCTTCGCTGCTCTCGGCGGGCGCTTCGCTGCGCAGGTCGTTGAATTCAAGCGGCTCGGTCTCGACGTGGATATCCATTCGGTCGAGCAGCGGGCCGGATATTTTCGACAGGTATTTATGGATCTGCCCGGGCGAGCAGGTACAGCGCTTCTTCGGGTTGCCGAAGTTGCCGCAGGGGCAGGGGTTCATCGCGCAGACGAGGATCATTTCGCAGGGGAAGGTCATGCTCCCGACGGCGCGGGTTATGGTGATGCTGCCGTTCTCAAGCGGCTGGCGGAGCGCCTCGAGCGTATCGCGCGGGTATTCCGGCAGCTCGTCGAGGAACATCACGCCGTTGTGCGCCAGCGAAAGCTCGCCGGGGCGCGGATTGTGGGTGCCGCCCGTCATGCCGATCTTGCTCATCGTGTGGTGAGGCGCGCGGAACGGGCGCGAAAGCATCGTAGGCACTCCCTCGGGGAGCAGGCCGGCGATGGAGTATATTTTGGTCGTCTGCAGGGATTCCGCCGTAGTCATCGGCGGCATGATCGTCGGCAGACGCTGGGCGAGCATGCTTTTGCCCGTGCCGGGAGGGCCGACCATGAGCAGATTGTGTCCGCCTGCGGCGGCTATTTCAAGCGCGCGGCGGGCGACGGGCTGGCCCTTTACGTCCGCCATGTCGCAGGCGTAGGTCTGCTCCGCGACGGGGAAGTTCATTTCGGTGACGGGAGTGAGCTTCGCGCCGCCGTTAAGGTGGTCGACAAGCTCGGTCACGTCGCGGACGGGGTAGATCTCCACGTCCTTCGCCACCGACGCTTCGGCGGCGTTGTCGTATGGGATGAAAAGGCGCTTTATCCCGAACTGCGCCGCGCTGACCGCTATCGGCAGCACGCCGTTGACGCGGCGCACCTCCCCGTCGAGCGAAAGCTCGCCGACGAAGGCGGCGTCCGAAATATCGGCGCGGAGCTGTTCCGTTGCAAAAAGGATGCCGACGAAGACGGGCAGGTCGTACATCGCGCCCTCTTTTTTGCGGTCCGCGGGGGCGAGATTCACGACTATGTGGCTGACCGGGAAGATAAAGCCGCGGTTCTTTATGCAGGAGCGCACGCGGTCGCGCGATTCGCGCACCGCCGTATCCGGCAGGCCGACCACGTCGAAGCCGGGCAGGCCGCCGGAGACGTCTATCTCCGCCTCCACCTTGTAGGCGTCGAGGCCGAAAAGTCCGAAGGAGTTTATTCTCGCGAACATATTTTCCCTCCCGTTGTTTTATTTCGTCTTTCGCGGGGCAGAATGAATGCAGAAAGTGGCGATAGTATGGCGCACCGCACCGACCTTGCCGCGGAGGCGCGGACGGAATACGGAGAACTCGACGGAGTCGAGGTCAGAACGCGCACGGTCGAGGACGTTACCGTGACGGAGACGGTCATTTCAACCGCAGAGGCGGGCGAAAAGCTCGGCAAATCGCCGGGCAGATACGTTACCATAGAGCTCTCCGGTCTGAAAACCGGAGATATCGACGAGGAGGACGCGGGGCGGCTCATCGCCGAGGAGCTGAAGCCGATGCTCCGCGAGGGCGGCGCGCTCGTCGCCGGACTCGGCAACAGGCGCGTGACTCCCGACGCGCTCGGCCCGCGCGCCGCGGACGGCGTCCTCGCGACGCGGCACATCGCGGCGGCGCTCAAGGAGTTCGCCGGCATCGAGAATACCCGTCCGGTCAGCGTTATCGCGACCGACGTGCTCGGGCGCACCGGAGTGGAAACGCTGGAGCTGCTGCGCGGCGCGGTAGGCGAGGTGAAGCCCTCGCTCGTCATCGCCGTGGACGCGCTCGCCTCGCTATCGACCGAGCGGCTCGGCACGACGGTGCAGATATGCGACACGGGCATCTCCCCCGGCTCCGGCGTCGGAAACCGGCGGGCGGAGCTTTCGGAAAAGACGCTCGGCGTGCCCGTGATAGCCGTCGGCGTGCCGACGGTGGTGGACGCCGCGACGGTGGCGGAGGACTACTCCGGCGGGTACTTTCAGAAGCACGGGTTCTTCGTCACTCCGCGCGAGGTGGACGCGCTCGTCGACACGGCGGCGCGGATAGTTTCGCGGGGGATAAACGAGGCGCTCAATCCGCAGCTGCCGATCGAGGACATCATGCACGCGCTCGCCTGAGCCCGTTATGCGCGCATCTCCCTCGGCCGAGGACGCTGTCGAGAAGGGCGACGCCCTTCAAGACTGAGGGAGGGAAAACGCTTTCCCTTATACAAATCATCGCGGCAAAGGCAGGGCCTTCCCTCCCTCCGTCGCCTGCGTCGACACCTCCCTCGTCTGAGGGAGGTGTTCGGCGTTTCGCTTTATTTTATTACGTCGCAGCCCATATACTTACGCAAGACTTCCGGCACGACCACGCTGCCGTCTTCCTGCTGGAAGTTCTCGAGTATCGCGGCGGTGGTTCTGCCGACGGCGAGGCCGCTGCCGTTGAGGGTGTGGACGAGCTCCGCCTTGCCCTTTATATCGCGCTTGAAGCGGATGCTCATGCGGCGCGCCTGATAATCCTCGAAGTTCGAGCAGCTGGAAATCTCGACGTATCTGCCGTAGGACGGCATATAGACCTCGATATCGTAGGTCTTCGCCGAGGAGAAGCCCATATCGCCGCTGGAGAGGCATACGACGCGGTAAGGCAGGCCGAGCAGCTGAAGCGTCAGCTCCGCCTCGTGAGTCAGCTCTTCGAGCTCTTCGTAACTGCTCTCCGGGGTGGTGAACTTGACCAGCTCGACCTTGTTGAACTGGTGCTGACGGATAAGGCCGCGGGTGTCCCTGCCGGCGCTGCCCGCCTCGGAGCGGAAGCAGGCGGAGTAGGCGCAGAACTTTATCGGCAGCTCGCCGCCGTCGAGTATTTCGTCGCGGTAGTAGTTGGTCACCGGCACTTCGGCGGTCGGGATGAGGAAGCAGTCGGTGCCGGTCACCTTGTAGGCGTCCTCCTCGAACTTCGGGAGCTGGCCGGTGCCGGTCATCGAGGCGCGGTTAGCCATGAACGGCGGGAATATCTCGGTGTAGCCGTGGGCGGTGTGGGTATCCAGGAAGAAGCACATGACGGCGCGTTCGAGCCGCGCGCCGAGCCCCTTGTAGAAGTGGAAGCGCGCGCCCGTTACCTTCGCGGCGCGGTCGGGATCGAGGATGCCGAGCTTTTCGCCGAGCTCCCAGTGGGGCTTCGGCTCGAAGCCGAAGTCGCGCACCTCGCCTACCCTGCGGACCTCCCGGTTATAGGTGTCGTCCGGACCGACGGGAACGGATTCGTTCGGGATGTTCGGGATCGAAAGCAGCATATTTCTGACCTTCTCCTCCGCTTCGCGGAGCTTGACGTCGTATTCCTTTATACTGTCGGAAAGCGCCTTCATCTGCGCCATATCCTCGGAGGCGTCTTCGCCGCGGCTCTTTCTGATGCCGATGTCCTTGGAGACGGCGTTCAGCTGCTGCTTTTTGGCGTCCGCTTCCGCGATGAGCGCGCGGCGTTCGTCGTCGGCGGCGAGCAGCGCGTCGAGATCGTAGTTTCCGTTTCTGCCGGCGAGGAGCTTTTTGCAGCCCTCAAGGTCGGCTCTGATCCTTCTGATGTCAAGCATTTTTACAAGACTCCTTTATAAATGATATATAAACTTATTCAAGCCCTACGCGACCGCCTGACAGACGGCGCACACGGCGGGTATCGTGATTATTGAAAGCAGAGTGGTGATCGCGACGGTCTTGGTCAGCAGGTCGGTGTTGCCGCCGAACTTCTCGGCGAACATCGCGCCCGCGACCGCCGACGGACACGCGAACGCGATGGCGAGCGCCACGACTATTTCGCGCTGGATCGGCAGTATCAGCGGAAGCGCGAGCAGCGCCGCCGTCGTCAGCGCCGGAAGCAGCAGCAGACGCAGCACGACTCCGATCCACATATACTTATCCTTATACCAGCCCTTCAGCGTAACGCCGCCGAGGATCGCTCCGCAGAGCATCATCGACATCGGCGTCTGCGCCGAGGCGAGCCAGGAGACCGGATTCATAATTATTTTCATCGGCTCGCTGTCCGTGACCGCGTCGGGAAGCAAGATTATCCCGAGCGCCGCGATTATCGCGATAGTGCCGGGGTTGAGGATGACCGAAAGCAGCTTCTTGCGGTTCTCGGTGAAGAGCGAGATGCCGACGATGAAGTTCAGCATCGTGAAGACGGCGACGGAAACGCCGACGTAGGCGGTCGCTTCCTTGCCGAGTATGCCTTCGACCAGCGGGATGCCCATAAAGCCCATGTTCGCGAAGATCGCGGAATACTTCACGGCGTTCACGTCGCGGGATTTCCTGCCGATGAATATCAGCGTCACCGCCGCGAATAGCACTCCGAAGCCGACCGCCGAAGCGAGCGCAGACCAGCCGAGGATGGCGAAGGCGTTTTCGCCGTTCTCCTTCGCGGTCAGCACGAGGCGCTCGATGATTATCGCCGGGCTGATGATGTAAAAGAGGATATCGGTCACGCAGGTGATGCCCTTGCCCTCGAAGATGTGCGCGCGGCGCAGGATTATACCGACCGCGATGAGCACGAACAGCATCGCGACCTGCTCGGCGGAAATGCGTATGGTTTCAAGCATGCTTTGACCGACCTTTCGTTGTTATTTGAGCGCGATCGCGAGCGGAGTTATCCCAGACTGCTCTGATCCGCGAGCTTCGCGGCGACGCGGAGGATCGCGAGCGCGTCGGCTACGGTGATGCTTCCGTCGGCGTCGACGTCGCCGACGGCGACCGCTTCGTCGCTCGCGTCGGCGAGTTTCGCCGCGATGCGCAGCGCCATGAGGGCGTCGGCTACGGTGATTTCGCCGTCTTTATCCATATCGCCCTTCATCACGTCCGCCTTCTCAGGCGGCACGCAGCGCACGTAGAAATCGTCGAGGTAGAGGCGGTACATATCCGTGCAGTCGCAATGCGCGATCGTGACGCGGACGCGCTTGCCTTTAAGGTTATCGGGCAGCGTCACGGAGAACCGCTGCCATTCGTATTTCGAGGTGAAGGTCTCCGAAATCACGGTCGGGATCTGCGGCTCGCCGTAAATCAAATAGCTGACGTTGAATTTCTCGGCGTCCGCTCCGGTCGCGGAGCCGCGCGCCCAGAAGTAAACCGTCGTTTCGCCCTCCGCCGGGACGTCGAAGAAGGGGCTCGTGAGCCAGTTATTCGGCGTCAGCGCCTTCGTATCGTAGAACGACTCCGAGCAGACCGCGCCCGTTCCGCTGCGCGAAAGGCGCGTGCCGTCTTGCAGCGTCGGAACGGGATGCGACCAGAACCAGTCGATACCGTCCCCGTCCGCGTCCGTCCTCGTCCAGCCGTTCAGGAACGGGTCTTCCTCGAAATCGTAACTGTATATCCCGTAGGGGTCCTTCTCGTTGGTGACGGATATATCGTCCAGTAAGAGCTGATACCCGTTATAAGTCGAGTGAATAAAAACGAGCTGCACCGTTTTGCCGGCAAGACCGGTCAGGTCGACGGTATATTCTTTCCAGTTGGCCGCCGTTTTCGTTGTGTCCGTGATGACGTAGGCGTTGGTGCCTCCCTGCACTTTATACGCGACTCTGAAATAATCATTCTTCGTGCCTTTGGGATCGAACTCCCTCGCCCAGAAGCGAAGCGTCGTCCAGTCATCCTCCGGCACGGTGAAGTATGGCGAATACAACCAGTGGATCGTTTCGAGCGGTTTGCCCGCCGCTTCGTCGTAAGACAGCGAAAAGACGGAGCCGTTTCCGCCGTGCGATCTGCCTTGTGAGCCCGTTCCGTAATAGTAATCCCAGTTGAAGCCGTCGCCGTCGTATTCGATCGCTTCCCATCCTCTGTCAAAGGGATCCGTCTCGAAATCCTCGTCAAGCATGCACGCAACGGACCTGTGATTATCAACGAGGAAATCGTCGATGCAGAGCGCGGAATGATTGAACGCGGACTCCGGCTGCGTATGCGCTATGACGATGGATATCGTCCTGCCGGCGAATTGCGTAAGGTCAAAAACGTATGAGTTCCATTCGCCGCCGGTGGTACAGGTCTGTGACAGCACGGTAGGCGCGCCGGGTAATTCTTTATCTATATAACTGATGTTGAAGCATTCCTCGGGGCGATCCGCGTCCATACCCTTCGCCCAGAAGCCGATATACGTATAACCGGTGAGCGGGATATCGATATAGGGCGAAACGAGCCAGTTATTCGGGAAGAGCGGGTGGCCGGCGTCGTCGTAGGAGCGCGACATCATAGCGCCGTTGCCGCTGTGGGCGACTGCGCTCGAAGAAGTGAAGAAAGTCCAGTCGTGTCCGTCTCCGTCGGCGTCCTTGCTCGTCCAGCTCCCTTTGAAGGGGTTGGTCTCGAAGGCGTTTTCATACAGCGTTTTCACGATATTTTTGTAAGTGTTCGCTTTCGCGGTCACGGGTCCGAGCGCCGCCGGAAAGAGTCCGAGCAGCAGCGTCAGCGTGAGAATGACGGCAGCGGTTTTTTTCATAAGTTTATCCTCTCTTTATCCTCTCTTTCATAAAACGCGCCGCGGCGCGCGTCACAAGCTCGTCAGCGCGGCGCCCTCCGGAATTACGAAGCGCAGCGCCGCGGGAACGACCGATATCTTCAGCTCGTCCGCGGTCATGACTTCACCGTCGGAGCAGTATCTGAACGGCTCGGCGGCGCTGATCGTCATTTCTTTCGTTTGGAAATAATCGAGCTTATCCTTCATTTTCGGATTCTCGAGGTGGGTGCCCTTGCGGTAGTCGCCGACAAGCTTCAGGAAGCCGACGCGGCCGACCTTTCCGTCGGCGCGGAAGACGTCTATCAGCCCGTCGTCAAGCCGCGCGGTCGGATTCGACATGAAGCCGCCACCGCAGTAGCGCCCGTTCGCTATCGAACAGAGCGTCAGCCGTCTTTCCTCGACCCTGCCGTCCCATTCGAGCTTCAGCTCGCACTTCGGCATCGGGAACATCTCGAGGAACGCGGCGACGGTGTAGGCGTTCGCACCCTTGAAAAGCGGGAAGCCGCGCCTGCGCTCGACGAGGTCGACCACCGCGCAATCGAAGCCGATGTTTATGGTGTTGACGGCAAAGCGGTCGTTCGCTTTTATCAGGTCGAACGCCGCCGCCCTGCCGTTTATCTGGCGGGCGACGTCGGTGAACGCCTCCGCAGGCGCGAAGTTTCGCACGAAGTCGTTGCCCGTTCCCGACGGGATCGCCGCGATCTCGACGTTCGGGAAGCCGAAAGCGCCGTTAGCCGCCTCCGCTATCGTGCCGTCGCCGCCGCAGGCGTAAAAACGCAGCGACGCGCCCGTTTCCGCCAGCTCGCGGACGTACTTTTCAGCGGCGCGGGGCGCGTCGGTATAGTATATTTCCCAATCGACGCCCGCCTTTTCGCAGGCGGATTCAACGTCGGAAACAAGCTTCGAGCGCAGTTTTTTGACTGTGTTCGGGTTGATGATGAATACGTGCCTCATTCGTTTCCCTCTACCCTTTGTTTTTTATCTTTACAATCCCCGCTTATTATGGGAGATCCCTCGCTTACGCCCGGAATGACAGAGGTCGGGTCCCGGTCTTTGCCGAGGTCAGAATTCGACCTTTACCGTAGTGTCGGGGCCGTCGGCGAGGGCGGCGTCCACCAGCTCCTCGATATTGCCCTCCGCGACACACATGACGGTATCCGCGCCGCCGTAATAGACCTTCAGCGTGCCGTCGTCGTCCGCGACCGCGCCGCAGGTGAAGACGACGTTCGCGACGTAGCCGCTGCGCTCGTAGGGCGCTTCCGGCGCAAGGATGAAGTCGTGCATCCTGCCGATGACCTTGCGCGGATCGTTCAGGTCGTGCACCGCGCAGCCGAGGCGGTAGATCTGCCCCGCCATCGTGTTCGTGGTCGCGTGATAGATATTCAGCCAGCCGCGCGGCGTCTTTATCGGGGGCGCGCCGGGGCCGATCTTGTTATCCTGCCATATATCGTAGGGGTCGGTCGTCATGATGAACTGCTGATTGCCCCAGTGGATCAGGTCGGGCGAATAGCTGATGAAGATGCCGCTGTTGCCCGCGTTCGCGAAGTTCGGGCGCTCGAAGCGGACGTATTCGCCGTTTATCTTCTCCGGGAAAAGCACGCAGTTGCGGTAGTCGATCGCGGTGGTAAGTCCCATGCGCTCGATGTGCAGGAAATCCTTCGTCTTCGCGATGCCTATCTGGAAGCCGTAGGTCGCGAAGCAGGAATAGAAGATGTAGTAGGTATCCCCTATCTGAGTGACGCGCGGATCCTCGACCCCCTTGTTCTCGGGGTTCTTGAATATCCCGCTCTCCGCCTTCTGAAAGACCGGCTCGGGATGTATCTCGAAGTTGTAGCCGTCCTTCGACCGCGCGAGGCCGAAGACCGAGCGGCCGTCCGTTCTGCCGCAGCGGAGCAGGAGTATATACTCGTCCCCCAGCTTCGCGGCGCCGGCGTTGTAGACCGTTTCGCACCTGAACGGCATATCCTTCGGCGTGATTATCGGGTTGCCTTCGTATTTTTTAAGCATTACTTTTCCCATAGTTTTCCTCCGGGTAGAATTATTTTGAATAATTATACAGAGAGTATATTATTTTTTAAGCCCCTTGATGTATCTGACGGCGTTTTCGCAGAAGACGTAGGTATCCTTCGGCTCCGCCTCGAACTCCAGCACCGTCCAGTCCATACCGAGCTGTTCGGCGCGGGCGAGGATCGGCTCGAAGTCGATGATACCCTTGTCGATATCGCAGGAGGGGTGTTCGCCCTTGCCGTTTTTGATATGTAAGCTGCGGATGCGGTCGGGGTATTTATCCAGCATTTCCATAATGTCGCAGCCGCCGAGCTTCGCCCAGTAGCAGTCGAGCTGGAAGGCGATCTCCGGGCAGTCCTCCGCCATACGGAACCAGTATGGCTTGCCGTCCTTTTTGCACTCGGTGAACTCGACGATGTGATTGTGATAGAGCAGGTCCGCGCCGGCGGAGCGGATCTTTCTGCCCAGCTCGTCGAAGCCCTCGACGAAGCGGTAGTACTCGTCGTCGTTCTGCGGATGCCAGCCGGGCATGACGAAGCGCTTCAGCCCCAGCGGGAGCAGGTAGTCACAGTATTCCCGCCAGTGCTCGAGCAACAGCTCGTAGCCGAGGTGGATGGACGGAGTCTGCATATCGTATTCCTTCATAAGCGCGGCGAACTCGTCGCGCGTGTAGTCGGTGACCTTGAAATGCTCGAAGCCGTTTATGCCCGTCCCGGCGAGGCGGCGCAGGGTGCCTTCAAGGTCGTTTTCGGCGTCTTCGTGGCAGCTCCAGAGCTGCAGGGCGATGTTGGTGTAGACTGACATATGGGGTTCCTCCTTGTGTGGCGTTGGTATGCCTCCCCTGTGCAAGGGGAGGTGGCATTTTTGCTTGCAAAAATGACGGAGGGGTTGTGAAAATTACTCAGCCGGCTTTCCGGAAGCCGACAACCCCTCAGTCATCGCCGTTCCGGCGACGACAGCTCCCCTTGCACAGGGGAGCCGATACGAACGCTCTACTTCAGCTTTTCCACCGTTTCCATAACGTAGTCGCCGAAGGCGGAGCAGGTCGCGCCGTCGCTGCGGCCGGTTATGGTCAGGCGTTTTTCTTCTATCATACAGATATCAAGCGCGCGCTCGAGCAGCGCGGCTTTGCCGTTCCTGCCGACGTGGTTGAGCAGCATCACGGCGGCGCGGAGCATCGAACAGGGGTCGGCGTAGATATCGCGCCCCTCGGCGACCATACGCGGCGCGGAGCCGTGGATCGCCTCGAACATCGCGTAGCGCGTGCCGATATTCGCGGAGCCGGCGGTGCCGACGCCGCCCTGAAGCTCCGCGGCTTCGTCGGTGACGATGTCGCCGTAGAGGTTCGGCAGCACGAAGACGGAAAAGTCGCGGCGGCGCTTCTCGTCAAGCAGCTTCGCGGTGGTGATGTCGATATACCACTCGTCCGTGATTATCTCGGGGTACTCCGCCGCGACGGCGTGGCAGTCGCGCAGGAAGTTGCCGTCCGTCGTCTTGATGACGTTCGCCTTCTGGATGAGCGAAACGCGGGGCTTGCCGTTGGCGCGCGCGAACTCGTAGGCGAGGCGCGCGATGCGGGTGCTGCCCTGCTTCGTAGTGACGGTGAAGTCGAAGGCGAGGTCGTCGGTGACGTTCACGCCCTTCGAACCGAGGACGTAGGAGCCCTCGGTGTTCTCGCGGAAGAAGGTCCAGTCTATGCCCTGCTCGGGGATCTTGACCGGACGGACGTTCGCGAAGAGGTCGAGCGCCTTGCGCATGGCGACGTTCGCGCTCTCTATGTTCGGCATATCGCCGCCCGCCTGGGGAGTCGTGGTCGGGCCTTTGAGGATGACGTGGCAACCTTTAAGCTGCGCCATGACGTCGTCCGGTATCGCCTTGCCGCAGGCGACGCGGTTCTCTATCGTCAGCCCGTCGATATAGCGGAACTCGACCTTGCCCGCGGCGACTTCGCCGGCGAGCAGGTATTCGAGCACGCGGGCGGCCTCGCGGGAGATGACGGGTCCGATGCCGTCGCCGCCGCAGACGCCGATGACGAGCTTATCCAGCGCCGCGTAGTCGACGAAGCCGGCGTCCGCCTTCATGCGCTCGACGCGCGCGAGCTGTTCTTCGATGAGCTGTCTGAAATGTTCTACTGCTTTTTCTGTCATTGGGGTACTCCTTTTTTACTTATGCGAGGACGACAGCACCAGCACGGGCAGCGTCCAGAAGAGCGCGTAGATGAGTATCTTCCACGCCTCGATCGCCGACGGCGTCGCCGCGAATGAGAAGACCGCGACGAAGATCAGGCCTATCACCGCGGAAGCGATCAGCGCCGCGATATTGAACGCCACGCTGCTCTTGAGCTTCGACGCGCAGACGGCCGCTTCCGGCAGGGCGCAGCAGTCATCGCCGACGACGACGCCGGCGGAAATGCTCCGCGCCTTCTTATACCTGCGCTCCAGCTTGTCGAGCGCGCGGGCGCTGATGACCTTGACGGTCGCGTTGCTGAGCTTCATGCGGTTGGAAAGTATCTCTTTGGTAACGTTGGTGTCCTTCGTCGCGATGAGCAGCGTCAGCCCCGCGTCCTCGGCGCGGCGCAGGCGGCGCTTGGCGACGTCCGCGACGCCGTAGGTCACGACGTACATCGCGCAAAGCTGCATATCGGAGGCGAGGTAGAAGACGTGGCGGTCTCCGCCGGAAACGCGCGCCTCGTAGCTCGACGACGGGACGGGTATCTGATACGCCTTCATGAAGTCGCGGCTGCCGAGCAGGAGCTCCCTGCCCTGACTGCGACAGACGACGCCCATTTCGTCGACGCATTCGATGCTGTCTATCTCGCGCAGGATGGACTTATCGGCGACGCTGCCCTCAAAGACCTTGCCGAGCGCTCCGCCGGCGGCGTTAAGCACGCTGACGGTATCCGCTATGACGCCGTCCATCGGCGCGTTGTTGAAAAGACTCATCCCGTGCAGGATTATGGATCTGTCCGGAAAAACGTCCGTATCGGAAATGACGATGCCGTTCGCCTCCGCGATGGCAACGGCGGACTCGAAGTTGAGGATCGCGCCTCCCTTGCGGTTGAGGCGGCGGTTGATACGCGTCAGCGGAAGAACGGTGACGAAAATGCTCATCAGCGGCGTTCCGGCGCAGAGCGCGGCGGTGAACACCGACAGCGCGATGCCGAAGGACGCTCCCCTCCAGATCGCCGAAACGAGCGCGATCAGCAGCGCCGCGGCGGCGGCTCCGATGAAGAGCTTGCCGACGGAATTATCCGCGTCGCTCTCCTTTGAGGACGCTTCGACCACTCCGACGACGGCGTCGGTGCGGTGCGGCGCGCAGAGGCGGGCTTCGCCGGAGATCTGGCCGCCGGAGACGTCCTCCGCGAGCTCCTCGTCGTCGACCATCACGGCGGCGGCGAGCCGCTTCCGCTCGCTGACGAACTTCATGTTGCCGCGGATGTGGCGCACCATCTGCAGGTCGCCGAGCCGTATGAACAACAGCATCACGGCGGGCAGGAAGTTATAGACTCCGACCGTTCCCTCGGATATGTATGACGGGTCTATTATAAGGGCGATATTCTGTATCACCGCGACGGCCGTGCATATCACGGCGGCGGATTCCGCCCGGATCTTCAGCGACTGAAGCTGCGCGAACGCGCGCTTGACGAAGGGAATGCTGAACGCAAGCGTCAGCAGACTGACGACCGCGCTGATGAAAAGATAGACTACGGCGATGTCGCGTTCGGTCGCCGCGGATTCGGATTTCAGCGCGAAAACGTCGATGATGAGCAGCAGCAGTGAGCACGCCGCGAGGAAAACGGTCTTAAGCACGCCGTCGCTGCGGCGGGCGCGAAGCTCCTCTTCGACAAGGTAGTAATCATCCGGCTCGCCGTGGTATTCGGCTTCCTCGTCCGGAGCCGCTTCTTCCGGCTCGGGCACGTTGTAGGTCTTGCGGACGTTTTCTCTGATATTGTTCTCAACGCTCTCCTTGAAGCCCGCGGCGACGGCGTCGGCGTCCGCCTTCTCCGCCGGCGGCTCCTTGGCGTTTGTCATCACGTTGACCGGTCCGGCTCCGTCAAAGAAGAGCTGATCCGGCTCCGCCTCGCTGTTGCGCGGCTTGCGCGGAGCGCGCTTCTTCGGTGGCTCCTCCTTCGCCGGCGGCGCGAAAACGACCGTGCCGCCCTCGACCTTCGGCTCGCCGCCCTCCTCGACGGTGACGGCGTATTCCTCGGGCTGCGCCTCGATCTCGATGGTGCTGAAAAGCTTCAGACTGCGGGTATCCTCAAGCGACGGGCGCTTTTTCTTCACGGCGGGAACGCGGACGGTCGCGGCGATCTCCGGCTCCGGAAGCTGCACGGGCGCGGGCTTTTCTTCCGCTGTGGGCGCGGGTTTCGCCTCCGGCGCGGGCGCGTGACTGTCATTCCGAGGAGCCGCCGGCGACGAGGAATCCCCTTCCTTTTGCAGAGGTTCTGCGGAAGGCGTGGGATCCTTCACTTCGTTCAGGATGACAGGCGCTTTTACGGGCTCGGGTTTCGGCTCGGGTTTCGGCTCGGGCTTGGGCTCGGGCTTCGGTTCCTCCTTCGCGAACGGCACCGCCTTGTCTCCCTCGATCTCGCGCAGGATGTCGTCCAGCGAGAAGGTGCGGTCGACAGGCACTCCCGAATAGTCCTTCGAGGGCACGCCTAACTTTTCAAGATATTCCTTTTCTCTTTCCTTGCTCATTTGCGTCCCTCCATAAACAGATACATAAGGATCCCGGCGGCGACCGAAGCGTTCAGCGACTCGATATCGCCGCGCATCGGGATCGAAAGCATAACGTCGCAGTTCTCGCGCACGAGGCGGGAGATACCGTCCCCCTCGGCGCCTATTACGAGCGCGGCCGCGCCCGAAAGATCGACGTCGCCGTCGACGGAAACGCCCTCCGCGTCGGCTCCGTAAACCCAGAGCCCCCGCTTTTTCAGTTCCTTCAGCGTTTCGGTTATATTCGTCACGCGGACGACCGGCGTATGCCAGACCGCGCCCGCGGACGCTTTTGAAACGACGGCGGTCAGCCCCGCCGCGCCCCGCTTCGGCACTATGACTCCGTGCGCTCCGAAAAGGTTGGCGCTGCGGATTATGCTGCCGAGGTTGTGCGGGTCCTCGATGCCGTCGCAGACGATTATGAATGGCGGCTCGCCCTTCTCCTCGGCGCGCTTGAAAACGTCCTCGAGGGTGGAGTATTCGGCGTCCGCGAGAAGCGCGACGACGCCCTGGTTTTTGCTGCCGTATTTTTCAAGCTTGCGGCGGTCGACGTTTTTCAGCGGAACGCCCGCTTCGCGGCAGAGTCGCCGGAGCAGCGAGACCTCCGATTCCGAAACGCCGTTGGCAACGTATACGCACTGTACGCTCTCGCCCGCCTTCATCGCTTCCGCGACCGCGTTTCTTCCGAGGGCGACGCGCTGTTCGAAATTCGCCATATCTTCACCCGAAATACTACATATTGTGGGATTATATATTATCGATTCTAATTGTACCATATATATCGGCAAATATAAAGCGTTTTTTATCAAGTTTTTCAAAAAAATTACAATAATTATTGCGGTATCGGCCGGCGGAGGTTATACTTATCGGTGAAGGTTGAAAACCGCCTCTCCCGAAAAGGCGGAAAACGCTTTACGGAGGTATGCTTATGCCCGCGCTGAATATCGTCCTGGTCGAGCCGGAGATACCGCAGAACACCGGCAACGTCGCACGCACCTGCGCCGCGACGGGCTGCCGCCTGCACCTCGTCGGCCCGATGGGCTTCAAGATCGACGACGCGAAGCTGAAGCGCGCCGGTCTCGACTACTGGCCGCTGCTCGACGTCACCTACTACGGCTCGCTCGGCGAATTCCTCGCCGAGTGCGGCGGCGAACGCTTCTTTTTCTCCACGAAGGCGCCCCGCGCCTACACCGAGGTCGAGTATCCCGACGGCGCGTGGCTGATCTTCGGCCGCGAGACGAAGGGACTGCCGGAGGAGCTGCTCGAGCGCGAACGCGACCGCTGCGTCCGCATCCCGATGATAAACGAGGCGCGCTCGCTCAACCTCTCCAACTCCGTCGCCGTCGGCGTCTTCGAGGCGCTGCGGCAGTGGGGCTTCCCGAAGCTGAAAAACTCCGGCAAAATGGCGGAGTAGGGCGCGCTTTGCAGGGCGCGGAAAATAACTCTTTCTTTTTCTTCGCGCATGTGCTATAATGTATGAAACGGAAAATGCAGAAATCCGCAACCGCGGTAACGAAGGGAAGTGTGCGCTTTGGGCAGGATAATAGCGGTCGCAAATCAGAAGGGCGGCGTCGGCAAGACGACCACCTCCGTCAATCTCGCCGCCGCGCTTGCGCTCTGCGGCAAAAAGACTCTGCTCGCCGACATCGACCCGCAGGGACACGCCACCGTCAGCTGCGGAATAGGCAAAAAGGAGCTTTCCGCGACGATCTATGACGTGCTCATCGGCGGCGCCAAGGTCGCCGACACCATAATCCGCACGGAAAACGGCAAACCCGATCTGCTGCCCGCCACCGTCGACCTCGCGGGCGCGGAGCTCGAGCTCGCCGGACTTGAAAAACGCGATTCACGCCTGCGCGACGCGCTCAACCTCGTCCGCGGCGATTACGACTATATCATCATCGATTCTCCGCCCGCGCTCGGCCTGCTCAACCTCAACGGGCTCGTCGCGGCGGACGCGGTGCTCGTGCCGCTCCAGACGGAGTTTTTCGCGCTGGACGGGCTTTCGCAGCTTATGGCGACGATACGCCTCGTGCGGCGCGGCCCCAACCCTTCGCTCGACCTCGAGGGCGTGCTGCTGACGATGTATAACAGTCAGCTCAACCTCACGAACCAGGTCGCCGCAGAGGTCAAGAAGTTCTTCCCGCGCAAGGTGTTCAGGACGGTCATCCCGCGCACCGTGCGGCTCAGCGAAGCGCCCGGCTTCGGCAAAAACATCTTCGAGTACGACCGCAGCTCCAAGGGTGCGCTCGCCTATATGGAGCTGGCGAAAGAGATAATCGCGAACGACAGGTAGCGATATGCGCATTTGCGCACGATGTGTCCCTTCGGGACGAGAGTTCGGCTTCGCCGAACGCAGAAAGGAAAAACGTATGGCTAAACTTACCGGACTCGGCAAGGGGCTCGACGCGCTCTTCGCCGAAAATACCGTTGACGAAAGCGCCTGCGAGCTGGTGAATATCGACGACATATCCCCCAACCGCGAACAGCCGCGCCGCGCCTTCGACGAGGAATCCCTCGCGGAGCTCGCGGACTCGATAAAGCAGCGCGGGATACTCCAGCCGCTGATCCTTCAGCCGACAGCGCTCGACGGCTACGTCATAATCGCGGGCGAACGCCGCTGGCGCGCCGCGCGTATGGCGGGGCTCACGAAGGTGCCGGCGATGATCCGCCGTCCCGACGCGCAGGAAGCCGCCGTCATCGCCCTTATCGAAAACCTGCAGCGCGAGGATCTCAACCCCGTTGAGACCGCCGAGGGCTGCCGCAAGCTCATGGACGAACACGGGCTGACACAGGAGGCGCTCGCCTCCGAGCTCGGCAAGCCAAGAAGCGCGATCGCGAACCTGCTCCGCATACTCTCCCTTCCCGCCGACGTGCTCGACCTTCTCCGCGCGGACAAGCTTTCGCTCGGTCACGCCAAGGCGCTCGCCGCGCTGCCGGCCGCGCAGGCCTCCGCGCTCGCCGCGCGCTGCGCCGCGGAGGGACTTTCTGTCCGCGCCTGCGAAGAGCTGGCGAAGGCCGCCGGCAAGCCCGCGAAGAAGCCGGCGCCGAAGGCCGTTTCGCGCACCGCGCTGATAGTCGAATCCGAAAAAGTGCTGAAGGAAAAACTCGGCCGCAGGGTAACCATAAGCGGCAGCGATAAAAAAGGCAAGCTCACCGTCGATTACTGCGGCGAGGGCGATCTGATTGACCTCGTCAACCGCCTTTCCGGAAACGGAGATGATCGCAGATGACAGAAGAAAAAAAGAAATCCGTTATGTCTGTAGTCATCTACGGCGCGGTGCTCTTCGTCGTCGCGGCGCTGCTGATAACTATGTCGCTGATAATCAACGTCCGCAACACAAAGCGGCTTGAAAACGAAGTCGACGTCACGCAGCAGGGCGCGCAGCGGGCGCAGACCACCCTCGTCAACATCCAGCAGGAAAACGACACGCTCCGCAAGCTCGTAGCCGATGCGAACAACCGCATCGACGAAATAACGGCGCAGAACGACGAGCTCTCCTCGCAGGCGGAGGCGGACGCGGCGCGCATCGCTTCGCTCGACGCGATCGCCAGCGCCGGTATGCATATCATAAACGGCAAGTATTCCCTCGCCCGCGAACAGCTCGATCTCGTCGATACGGAGATACTGACGGAGGACGAGCTCGCGGCTTACGAAAGAATGTATAAGCGCGTGCACTGATTTTTTGCAAAAAAGACTTGATTTTTTCGCAAACGCGTGTTAGAATGACATTGTTAATGAAGGTTTTGTTTTGAGAGTGGGTTCGCGCCCACTCTCAAGCGTTTGTTAAGACCTTTTTTGCGGAGGTGCGATAAATGGCGAATATCAAGGAAAAGGTGCTCCCGCTGGCGCAGAAGGCCGCCGCCGACTGCGGAGTCGAGCTGTGGGATCTCGAGTTCGTCCGCGAGGGCGGCGAATACTATCTGCGGCTCTATATCGACAGTCCGGAAGGCATCGGCATCGACGACTGCGAAGCCGTCAGCCGCGCCATCGACCCGATGCTCGACGAGGCCGATCCCATCGAGCAGTCCTACAACCTCGAGGTTTCTTCGCCCGGCATCTTCCGCGAGCTGAAAACGCCGGAGCATTACGCCGCTTCCGTCGGAATGAACGTCCGCGCGAAGCTCTACACCGCCCTGGGCGGCGGCAAGGAGCTGATCGGCACGCTCGATTCCTTCGACGCCGACGGCTTCGTCATCGGCGGTACCGCGGTGCCGAAAAGCGCCGTCGCCTCCCTGCGCCGGCACGAGGAGCTGGATTTTTAGTTTTTAATAACGGCCGGCACGGGTCGGCCGACATCACATACAAAGGAGAAAATCGAAAAGGAGCAAAACAATGGTCAACAAGGAATTTTTTGAAGCGCTGGATATGCTCGAAAAAGAGAACGGCATTTCCAAGGAATATATGCTGGACCGCGTCCGCGCGGCGCTGGAAACGGCGGTAAAGCGCGACGACGGAAACATCGACAACATCGAAGTGCTCGTAGACGAGGAGACCTCCTCCATCAGTCTCATCCGCCGCTGGACCGTCATCGACGACGTCACCGACGAGAACTGCCAGCTCACGCTCGAGGAAGCGAAAAAGATAAACAAAAAAGCGAAGCTCGGCGGCGAGGTCGTCGAGGAGATACAGACCAAGGAGTTCGGCCGCATAGCCGCGCAGTCCGCCAAGCAGGTCATAATCCAGGCGATACGCGAGGCCGAGAAGCTCAAGCTGCTCGCCGATTTCCGCGGCAAAGAGCACGAGATAATCACCGCGCTCGTCACCAGCGTTGACCGTGTCAGCAGAAACGCCACCCTCGAGGTCGGCAGAAACAGCATCGTCCTGCCCGCATCCGAGCAGGTCAAGGGCGAATATCTCACCGAGGGCAGCCGCGTGCGCATCTACGTCGTCGAGGTCAAGGAGACCGAGCGCGGACCGCGCATCGTCATCTCCCGCACCCATCCCGGCCTCGTGCGCCGTCTCTTCGAGCTCGAGGTGCCGGAGATCAACGAGGGTATAGTCGATATCCGCGCCATCTCCCGCGAAGCCGGCAGCCGCTCCAAAGTCGCCGTCGCCTCCAACGATCCCTCCGTCGACCCCGTCGGCGCCTGCATCGGCCAGAAGGGCACCCGCGTCGACAACATCAAGACGGAGCTGCGCGGCGAAAAGATCGACATCGTCCGCTACAGCGACGATATCGCCGAGTTCGTCACCGCTTCACTCTCCCCCGCCGAAGTCATCGCCGTCGACGTCAACGAGGAGGAGCACACCTGCCACGTTACCGTTCCCGCGGATCAGCTTTCGCTCGCGATCGGCAAGGAGGGCCAGAACGCCCGCCTCGCCGCCAAGCTGACCGGCTGGAAGATAGACATCAAGCCGGCGATGTGATCGCCGCCGAATGATCCGGAGGTCAATTTGAAGGAAAAGAAGATCCCGATGAGAAAATGCGTCGGCTGCGGCGAATCGAAGCCGAAGCGCGATCTGCTCCGCGTCGTCTCGCCGAAGGACGCCGAGGTATTCCTCGACGCGACCGGCAAGGCCGCCGGCAGAGGCGCATACGTCTGCGCCGACCCCGCCTGCCTCGCGAAGGCAAGGAAAGCGCGTCGGCTCGAACGCGCGTTCGACAGGCAGATACCGCCGGAGGTTTATGATATGCTCGAAAAAGAGCTGACGGAGGCGATAAAGTGACCGCTGACGAAAGAATACTTCATTACCTCGGGCTCGCAGTCGTTTCGCGGAACGCCGAGCTGGGCGTCGACAAGACGCTCGCCGCGCTGAAGCGTCACAAACTGAAGCTCGCGGTGTTCGCCTCGGACGGTGAGCGCACCGCCGAAAAGGCGAAGCGCGCCTGCGAGGAAGCGGGTGTGCCCGTGCTGACGGGCGGCTTCGACAAGGCCGCGCTCGGCAAGGCCGTCGGCTCGGGAGCAACTACCGTCGCAGGCGTCAGGGACAAGGGACTTGCCGCCGCCATTCTGAAAGTTACGGAGGAAAGCGTATGTTAAATAAATACAAGCTCGGCGATCTTGCGAAAGATCTCGACATGCAGGCAAAGGACATAAGCGCCATTCTCAAGGATAAGCTCAACGCGGAGAGAGCGTCGGGCGCGATCCTCGAGCTCGACGAGCTGGATATCATCTTCCAGACCGTGCTCGATACGCGCAAGCCGAAGCCGGAAGCGCTGCTCGCCTACTTCGCCGCCGCCAACGAGCCGCGCGCGAAGGAGCCGGAGAAGCCCGCCGAGCCGGAAAAGAAACCGGAGAAGCCCGCCGAAAAGCAGGCGAAGCCGGAGCAGAAGCCCGAGCAGAAAGAGGGCAAGCCCGCGCAGCAGGGCGCCGCGATCCCGCCGCGTCCGCAGAAGCAGGATAAGCCGAAGGGCGAGCGCCCCATCCGCGGAGCGCAGACCGTCCGCGTCGTCGACACGAAGTCCGGCCTCGTGGGCGTCAACCTCGCCCGCTACGACGAGCGCATCGACAATCTCGTACCCGAGCGTCAGAAGGAGCTCTCCCGCCAGAAGCAGAAGGTCGGCAAGAAGCAGGGCTTCCGCCGTCCCGTGCTGAGCCGCAAGGACACCGAGGCGGAGAAGATGAAGCGCATCGCCTTCGAGAAGGCGCGCAACGCGCAGCTCAAGATAACCATCCCCGACGAGATCACCGTCGGCGAGCTCGCCACCCGTCTGAAGAAGACCGCCGCCGAGGTCATCAAGAAGCTGATGAGCGTCGGCGTTATGGCGAACGTCACCGAGACCGTCGACTACGACACCGCCGCGATCATCGCCGACGAATTCGGCGCGAAGGTCGAGCGCGAGGTCCACGTCACGATAGAAGAGCGCCTCCACATCGCCGAGGGCGAGGACGAAGCCGAAGGCAACGTCGTTCCGCGTCCGCCCGTCGTCGTCGTCATGGGACACGTCGACCACGGCAAGACTTCCCTGCTGGACGCCTTCCGCCACTCCGACGTCGCCGCCGGAGAAGCGGGCGGCATAACCCAGCACATCGGCGCCTACCAGGTCAAACTCAACGACCGGCTGATAACCTTCCTCGACACCCCCGGCCACGAGGCGTTCACCGCGATGCGCGCGAGAGGCGCGCAGGCGACGGATATAGCGATCCTCGTCGTCGCCGCGGACGACGGCGTCATGCCGCAGACCGTCGAGGCGATAAACCACGCGAAGGCGGCGGGAGTCTCCGTCATCGTCGCGATAAACAAGATCGACCGCCCGGGCGCGAATCCCGAGCGCGTCAAACAGGAGCTCACCGAATACGGCATCGTGCCGGAGGAGTGGGGCGGCGAAAACATCTGCGTGCCCGTCTCCGCCAAGACCAGAGAAGGCCTCGACACGCTGCTTGAAATGCTGCTTCTGACCGCGGACGTCAAGGACTTCAAGGCGAACCCCGACCGTCCCGCGAAGGGCATCGTCATCGAAGCCCGCCTCGACAAAGGCCGCGGCCCCGTCGCCACCCTGCTGGTGCAGAACGGCACCCTCCGCGCCGGCGATATAATCATCGCGGGCAAGAGCGTCGGCCGCGTCCGCGCGCTGACCAACGACAGAGGCGCGACCATCGAGGAAGCCGGCCCCTCCACCCCCGTCGAGATCACCGGTCTCGCCGAAGTGCCCGAAACGGGCGACGTCTTCAACGTCGTCGCGGACGAATCCCTCGCCCGCAAGCTCGTTGAGCAGCGCCGCGTCGAGGAGCGCGAGCATCAGTCCAAGAACGCCGGCAACGTCACGCTCGAGGACCTCTTCTCCCGCATTCAGGAAGGTATGCTGAAGGACCTCAACATCATCGTCAAGGCGGACGTTCAGGGTTCCGTGGAGGCGGTCAGCGCCTCCCTGCAGAAGATCTCCAACGAGGAGGTCCGCGTGAATATAATCCACGGCGGCGTCGGAGCCGTCAACGAGAGCGACGTCATGCTCGCCTCCGCCTCCAACGCGATAATCGTCGGCTTCAACGTCCGTCCGGACGCCACCGCCGCCGAGACCGCGAAGGCGAACAGCGTCGATATCCGCCTCTACCGCGTCATCTACCAGTGCATCGAGGAGATCGAGGCCGCCATGAAGGGCATGATGGCGCCGAAGTTCCGCGAGGTCGTCGGCGGCCACGCCGAAGTCAGACAGACCTTCAAGGTCTCCAAGCTCGGCGTCATCGCCGGCTGCTACGTCACCGACGGCACGATCGTCCGCGGCAGCAAGATCCGCGTCCTGCGCGACAACGTCGTCGTCGCCGAGGACGAAATGGACTCCCTGCGCCGCGTAAAGGACGACGTCAAGGAGGTCAAGAGCGGCTTCGAGTGCGGCATCAAGCTCGAGAAGTTCAACGACATCAAGGAAGGCGACGTGCTGGAGGCCTTCACGATCGAGGAATACAGAGAATAACAAACGGAGGAAGCCCCCGAAATAATTTCGGGGGCTTTCCTGCTTTTCAGGGAGATTTCCGGAATGAAATACAAATGCGCCGTCTTCGATATGGACGGCACGATACTTGACACGCTGCGCGACCTGATGGACGCGCTGAACTACGCGCTGCGGCTCTCCGGCCGCCCCGAGCGGACTCTCGACGAGGTGCGCTCCTTCGTCGGAAACGGCATCGTGATGCTGCTGCGCCGCGCCGCACCGGACGCCGAAGGCGCCGCATTCGATAAGCTGCACGCGGATTTCCGCGAATGGTACGGCCCGCATTGCGCCGACAACACCCGCCCCTACGACGGCGTCGTCGAAGCCGTCGCCGCGCTGCGAAAAGCGGGAGTGCGCACCGCCGTCGTTTCCAACAAGTCACAACCGGAGGTACGCGCGCTCTGCGAACGCTTCTTCCCCGGACTTTTCGAGGCGCAGATAGGCGTCACCGCCGGCTCGAAGCCGAAGCCCGCGCCGGACTCCGTCTTCGCCGCGCTGAAGGCGCTCGGCGCGGACGCCTCCGAAGCCGTCTATATCGGCGACTCCGAGGTGGATATGCAGACCGCCGCCAACGCCGGACTGCCCGCGATCGCGGTCGCGTGGGGCTTTCGCGGCGCCGCTTTCCTGCGCTCCGTCGGCGCGGAAACGATCGTCGATTCACCCGACGAGCTGATCGGATTGATAGTGTAATTATTTTTTCGGTTGACAAATTCCGCTTGATGCGGTTATTATATTATCAGAATATTACTCCCTTCGGGATCAACGAAAGGACGGTTTATTATGAAAAAACGCTTACTCTCCGTGCTGCTCGCGTTCGCGCTCCTGCTCGGACTGCTCCCGCTGACGGCGATCACCGCCGCTGCGGCGAGCGACCTCGACACCGCGCTTAACGTTTCCGGCGGCAACCTGCACTTCATCAGCAGCAACACCGACAACAACGTGCCGTGGATCGTTCAGAACGACGGCGGGCGAACCTTCGCCATGTCCGGCAACGCCGGGCAGAGCGGCTCATACTCGTCGATAAGCATGAGCGTCGCGCCGACGAAGGATACCTCCGTATTCTTCGACTACAAGGCGTGGGGCGAGGGACAAAGCACGGCGTGGGACGCCTGTGAATTCTACATCGACAGCGAGCTCGTCTTCCAATTCGGCGCGCTCGATAACGATTGGACGCAGTTCATTGCGCTCCTTCCCGCCGGCGCTCACACCCTTATGTGGGTATATAACAAGGACGATACCGACGACCCGGAGGGCGACTACTTCGCCATCGACAACGTCCGCGTCGGCATAGACAGCTATCCGCTCTATATCAAGGGACAGCAGGTCAACAGCGTCAACTGCTTTGACCCCGCGGGCGACGGGAAGTTTTCCTACGACCCGATCGCAAATGAGTTCTTCATAATAGGCAGCGCGTCCCACAGCCAGCACGTCGTCTACAGCGAGATCGGCGGCCTGAAGATAATCGTCACCGCCAACGCAACGCTGATGTCTATGGGCGCCTACGCCGGACTCGCCGTTACGGGCGACACCGTGATAACCTCCCGCGGCGGCAAGCTCTCGCTTATGTCGCTGCAGGGCAACGCTCTGCTCTGCTCCGGCAGCGGCAGGACCGTCACCTTCGACAACGCCAGCGTCTACGCGCAAGGAGCGACCGGCGGCCTGGTCTCTACCGGCTCGAACTCCCTCGTTTTCACGGCATCGAGCGTCGAGGCCCAGTGCGAAAACGGCAAGGTCATAAACGGCTGGAAGGGCGGCATTTCCTTCAACGCCTGCTCCGTGACCGCCCCCGAGAACTCGAAAGTCTCCAACGGCTCCGTACTCAACAAAGACAACTCGGAGCCCAAGGTCGTCAAAATCCAGCCGGCAAGCGTCGATATCCACGCGATCATCGCTTATGATAACGCGGATAGTAATAACGACGGCAAGTGGGCTACGTTCAACTCCGTAAACCCCTCATCTTTCAGCGTATACGCCGATGCGCCCTCCGCTTATGCCACGGCCTACGCGTACGGCTACGTATTCGTTATCGAAAAGGAAGGCAACTTCTTCGTCGCGCCGCTCAGCGATATGAGCAACGCCACCTACGTCTTCAATTGCTTTGACTCAAATTATAAGCCGCTCTCAATGACCTACGACTACACGCGCAACAAGCTCTTCGCCCTGTTCTCCGCAGACGGTTACAAGACGCTCGTCAGAATAGATCCGATTACGCTCGAATATGACGCGATCGGCTCGCTCCCCTCGAATCTGATCGCCATCGCCGCGGACGAGAACGGCGTCGGCTACGGCGTAGACACCTACGGCACGTTCTACAGCATCGACCTCGATACCGCCTCTGCGCGTTCGATACGCAACAACAACATCGACGCCGAATACGCGCAGGATATCGCTTATGACTTCGACAGCCACTGCTTCTACTGGGCGCATTGCGCCGAGGATACCGACGGCATTTACCGCATAGCGAAGGACACCGGCGAGGCGGCCCTCGTCGGACGCGCCTGCAGCGGCGGAGCCGAGCTGGTCGGTATGTTCATAGTTCCGTCGGCGGAGCCCGCCAGCCCCTTCACGTCGGCCAACGCCGCCGGCATTATCGTTACGCCCCCCGCAGTTGAACTCACAGTCGACGATTACTTCGTCGCGTACGCGACCGTCCTCCCGCTCTTCGCGACGAACCGCAACGTCGTCTGGGAATCCACCGATGAAAGCGTCGCCACAGTCACGCAGGACGGCGTTATCCACGCCGTCGGCGAGGGCTACGCGACCATAACCGCGACCACCGCGCAGGGCGGCTTCGCCGCCGGCTGCGCCGTCACCGTTCTCCCCGGCAAGGGTGACGTATTAAAGGGTTTCTACTTCGAGCAGGATCCCGCCGCCGAGGGCTGGACCTTCATCGATTCCGACGGCGACGGCTATAATTGGAAGTGGAACATGAGCACGACCGACAAATTCGACGTCTACGAGGGTACGGGCATACTGATCTCCGAATCCTACGTTAACCAAGTCGGCCCGCTGACTCCCGACAACTGGGCTGTCTCTCCCGCGGTCACCATACCCGCCGACGGTTTGGTCACCCTCTCGCTCTGGGCGTGCGGTCAGGATACCAGCGACTACCGTGAGCACTTCGCCGTCTACGTCAGCGAAAGCTCCGCTCCCGACGGTACCGAAACACAGGTCATTCCCGAAACGGTGATAAACTACGGTCGGACGTACGCGCAGTACACCGCCGACATCAGCGCTTTCGCGGGCAAGACGATCCGCGTTATGATCCGCCACTTTAACTGCACCGATCAGTTCGTGCTCGACGTCGACGCGGTCGAGGTATACTTCAACGGCGGCGCGTCGCCCTCCGTCAAAAAGGGCGACTTCGACAAGGACGGCTCCATATCCGTCGCGGACGCGCTCGCCGCGCTCCGCATCGCCGCTAAACTCGTTGCGGAAACGCCCGAAGCGTTACAGATAGGCGATATCGACGGAGACGGACATATCGCGGTCAACGACGCGCTCGCGATCCTCCGCGTCGCCGCGAAGCTCGCCGACGAAAGCAGTCTGGGATAACCTCCCGTCCGTCGTCCCCGGCGAAGCGAGAGGCCCCGCGCCTTTCGCATCCGTCCGCATAAGGAAAGCGAATTCCGCAAATACGGCAAAAACCGCGCAGCCCCGTCAAAGGGCGTGCAGATAAGGCCTTATCTGCACGCCCAAATCGGCGGGGCTGCCCTTTTTATCTCCCGAATTGTGAAGAAAATGTGAAAAAACCGTTGACAAACGGGTAAAAATATTGTATATTATTGATAGTCAGACTATCAATACTTACATTTCCCCGTTTTTCCTGTTCCCGCGGAGGTGCAGAATGAACAAACTCAACCGGAGCGAGCTGACGGCGATAGTCGCCGCGGCCGCGGACCTTTTCCTCGAAAACACCATCGAAGCGACCTCGATAAAGGACGTCGCCGCGCGCGCCGGATACGGCGAGGCGACGATCTACCGCCGCTTCGGCACGAAGCAGAACCTCGCGGTACAGGCCGCTTCGCACCTCGCGCTCGGCGTATTGAGACGCTACTTCGACCTCGACGCCTGCAGGGACGGCTTCTCCGCGCTCGCGGAGTTTTACCGCGCGTTCCTGCGCGTATTCGAGGACGACCGCCGCTACTTTCGCTTCATCCGCGAGCTCGACTCCTACTTCCTGCGCGACGCGGAGAGCAAGGAGGAATACGAGGACATCATATTTCTCTATTACCACCGCTTTCAGCGCGCCTACGAGCGCGGGCTCGCCGACGGCACCGTGCGCGAAATCGAGAAGCCTGGCGTCTTCTACTACGCCTCCTGCCACGCGCTGCTGAATCTCTGCAAGGCGCTCTCCGCCGACACGCTGCTGCGGCAGGACGAAAACGCGCACCCCGAATACGAGGTCGCCGCGCTGATAGACATGATACTCTATAACCTCGTGCCGTAACGGCGCTCATCAGGGCTTTGCCGCTCGTCCGGGCGGTGAAAATACGTTTTTCCAAAATACAAATACGGGAGGGAAGAGTTACTCCGGACGGTAACGCTTCAACACGCTATGAAAAGACTGACCAAAAAGAAGATGATCATCTTCGCGATCGGCCAGCTCGGCTGGTCGATGCTCAGCGGCATCATCAACACCTGGCTCGTCACCTTCTACCTGCCGGCGCAGGTCGACATCGAAGGCGGCGCGACGCAGTACATCACCCCCGGTCTCGTCATATTCGGATTCCTGACGATACTCGGCCTGATCACCGCGCTCAGCCGTATCTTCGACGCGATCACCGACCCGCTGATCGCAAACATGAGCGACCGCTTCAACAACAAGTGGGGCAGGCGCAATCCCTTCATGCAGTGGGCGGCGATACCGCTCTCCGTCGTGACGGTGCTGCTCTTCTGCGCCCCCGTGAAGGCCATCAGCGGCACAAACGTGCTGTGGATCTCGATCTTCATAGTCCTTTTCTACACCTTCATGACTATGTACTGCACGCCCTATAACGCACTGATAAGCGAATACGGCAAGACGCAGGACGACAGAATGTTCATCTCCACCGCGATCTCGCTGACCTTCTTCTTCGGCACGCTGCTGGCGTACACCCCCTTCGTTTTCGCGGGAATGCTGCGCGGCTCCGGGCTCGCCTACGACTGGAGCTACCGCGCCTGCTTCATCGTGCTCGCGGTCGTCGCCTGCGTATGCATGCTGCTGCCGACCTTCCTGATCCGCGAGAAGGAATACGTCGACACCAAGCCCTCGAACGCCAACGTCTTCAAGTCGCTCGCCGCGACCTTCAAGAACCGCGAGTTCCGCGTCTTCGTCAGCTCCGACATCATGTACTGGATCGGTCTGACGCTTTTCCAGACCGGTCTGCCCTTCTTCGTCAAGGTCTCGATGGCGCTCGACGAAAGCTACACCATGATATTCATGGGCGCGATGACCGTGCTCTCCGCCTGCTTCTACCCCTTCGTTTCCGGGCTCGTGCGTAAGTTCGGCAAGAAGAAGCTGACTATGTGCGGCTTCTTCGGCCTCGCGCTCGCGTATCTCGTCACGGCGATGATCCGCTTCGTGCCGCTGCCCGGCATCGTCTACGGCGCGGCCATCTGCATCATCGCCACCTTCCCGATGGCGCTGCTCGGCATCATCCCGCAGTCCATCGTCGCCGACGTCGCGGAAGCCGACGGCATCGTCACCGGCGAAAACCGCGAGGGTATGTTCTTCGCGGCCCGCACCTTCGCGATGAAGTGGGGACAGTCCATCGCGATGCTCGTCTTCACCTCGCTCGCCATCTTCGGCACCACCCAGAACGTCAACGCGAACGACATCACCGCTTCCCCGAAGGGCCTGACGATAGTCGCCTTCGCCGCGGTCGCCTTCTGCGTGCTCGGCGCGGTCATCCTCGGCCTCTATAACGAGAAGAAGGTCATGAAGACCATCGACAAGTCCGGAAAGACGCCCGACGAGCTGCCCGAGACCCGCAAGTATATCGACGTACCGCTCGCCCCCAACGCGCCCGAAATGCCCGGCAATCCCGGAGCGAAGGACGCCGAGTAAGCTATGGAACGCGGATTCACTTTATCCTATTTCGCGGACGGCGAACGCCGCGAACTGATAAACGAAACCGAAAACGCCGACCTTGCCGTCGTCCTGACCGACGACGGCAGGCGCCGCGTCGTCACCGCGCGCGCGAAGAACGAGGTCGAGCTCGCCGAATACCGCGAGGAGCTCCCCTTCCGCGTGAGCAGGGACGGGCTCTGCTTCACCAACGGCTACCAGTCCTGGACCGACAGCGCGGAGCGCCGCCTCAGCGAAAAGGAGCGCGACGTCACCCGCCTGCCGCGGAAGCTCGTCAACGCCTTCTCATTCGACCGCTACGGCGACGCGACGTTTTACCCCTATTCGCGCCGCAAGCTTCACGGCTACGACGTCTTCTACGCCAAGGGCGGCGACGGCGGCTGGGCGGTAAACCTCAATTCAAACAACGCCTGGCTCGTCTTCGAGATCGACCGCGGGAAAGGCGGAGTCTCCGCCGTTTCCGATGTCGCCGGCGCGAAGCTCGCGCCCGGCGCGGAGTTCACCGTCTGCGACTTCGTTTACGGCGGCGAGTGGAAGGGGCTGCCCGACGAGTATTTCCCAAAGCGCGATATCAAAAAGATCTTCGGCTACACGTCGTGGTACAACTACTACCAGAATATCAACGAAGAAATACTGCTGCGCGACCTCGAGGGGCTTGACGGCCGCTTCAACCTCTTCCAGATCGACGACGGCTACGCCGAACACGTCGGCGACTGGCTCGAGGTCGATAAGGAGAAGTTCCCGAACGGGCTGGAGCCCGTCGTCGAACGCGTACGCGGACGCGGCTTCACGCCGGGGATATGGCTCGCGCCGTTCGTCGCGGAGGAGAAGAGCAAGCTCTTCGCGGAGCACGCCGACTGGTTCAAAAGCGGCGACGACTGCGGCTTCGTCAAGTGCGGCTGCAACTGGTCCGGTTTCTATGCGCTCGACCTCGGGAATCCCGACGCGCTCGGGTATATACGCCGCTGTCTGAAGCATTATCTCGATATGGGCTTCGGCTTCTTCAAGCTGGACTTCCTCTACGCCGCCTGCCTGCCGCGCTATGAAGGGCTCACCCGCGCGCAGGCCGCCGCCCGCGCCTTCGATTTCCTGCGCGACGCGCTCGGCGACGCGCTCATTCTCGGCTGCGGCGCGCCTTTATCGAGCTCCGCAGGCAGATTCGACTACCTGCGCGTCGGCCCGGACGTTTCGCTCGACTTTGACGACAAGTGGTTCATGCGGCATATGCACCGCGAACGCGTCTCCACGAAGGTCACGCTGCAGAACACCGTCTACCGCTCCTTCGCGGACGGGCGGATGTTCGGCTGCGACCCCGACGTTTTCCTGCTCCGCGACCGCAATACGAAGCTTTCGCCGGAGCAGCGCCGCGCGCTGCTGACGCTGAACGCGCTCTTCGGCAGCGTGCTGATGACCTCCGACAACCTCGCGGAGTACGACGAAGCGAAAAAAGCCCTGCTCGCGCAGGGACTTGAGCTTTTCCGCGAAGCCGAGGTCACCGGCTTCAGCCGCGGCGGGCATATGATAAGCGTCGAATACAAGCTCGGCGGCGAAACGAAAACGATACTATACTTCACCGACAAAGGAGTGCTCGTATGAACGACAGAACGGCCGTCATATTTGGCAACGCGATGGACAAAAAGACCGTCCGCGCCGCCGAAAAGAGCAAGAAAAGCTATATCAAAAAGTTCGGCGACGACAGCGCCGCCGACTATAAGCTCGCCTTCGAGCCGATCGAGGCGCTCGACTTCATCGGCGCTCAAAACGTCGTCTTCGGCGAAGAAAACGCCGAATTCGGCGGGAATCCGCTCATCGTCGGCAACATCCGCATGGGCTTCGGACACTACCGCATCTCCATCGCGATGGCGTCCTGCGCGAAGGCGCTGGGCTTCACGCCCTACTGGCTCGACCTCGCCTCCTTCGACGCGACCGGCTCGAAGATGATCCGCAAGCAGAACGACATGTATTCCCTCGCCTCCCGCATCTCGCAGAAGTCGCGGCTTTTCAACAGGTTCGTATGGGAGCCGCTCAACTGCGAGGGCTTCAAGAAGATAACCTACAACGCGAAGGATCAGAAAAACAGCGAACTGCTCGCGCCGATCTTTAAGAATATCCCGAAGGATATCCCCTACGTCGCCACCCACGTCTGGCCCGCGCAGGGCGCGGTGCACGCGGGCATGACTCACGTCGTCAACGCGATACCGGATAACTGGCCGATGGGACTGCATCTCGCCGAGGGCTCGATACACACCGTGCAGACGCCCTTCGCCTACCTCGGCTATAAGACGCTGGACGGCTTCGCCAAAACGCAGCTCAAGGGCATTCCCGAATCGCAGCTGAAGACGGTCGGCCGCTACGTCGACCACGAGCTGCTCGCCGGGCTGGAGGAGGACAACGCCCGCAGGATCGAACGCGCGAAGGCGGGCAGACCGCTGCGCATCCTGCTGACCGTAGGCGGAGCCGGAGCCGGAGGCGGCACCTTCGCCGCGATGATAAAGCACCTGCTCCCCTACGTCAGGGCGAAGAAGGCGGCGCTCTTCATCAACGCCGGCGACCACGCCGACGTCTGCGAAATGATGGCGAAGAAGGTCGGAGTCGAGAACGAAGCGCGCTTCCTGCGCAACGACTGGGCGGGGCTGAAACAGCTCGTCAGCGGCCTGCGCGACGGCGACGCCGAGGGCGTGACCTTCATCTGCGACGACGACATCTTCCGCGCCGTCTACGGCACGAACATGCTGATGCCCGTCTGCGACCTTCTCGTGACGAAGCCGAGCGAGCTCGTCTATTACCCGATCCCGAAGGTGTTCATGAAGCACATCGGCGGGCACGAGGTCTACGGCGCGATCAGCGGCCGCGAGCTCGGCGACTCCGACAACGAGTACCCCGACGTCAAGGACCTCAACGCTGCGCTCGACCGCCTGCTGACCGACCGCGAGCTGCTCCCGCACTTCTGCGGGCGCATAAACGAGCTGAAGGCGCAGGGCGCCTACGACGGCGCTTATGAATGCGTAAAGCTCGCCGCGGGAATTGAATAAACCGTATACGCGTAAGAAAACGCCGCCCTCACGGGCGGCGTTTTTGCGTTATTCACTCAGATACCTTTTCAGGTTTTCCGTTCCTTCCCTTATGCCCTGCTCGGGCGGGTCGGAGCCCTCGTATTCGACCGACCACCAGCCGTCGTAGCCGGCGGCGAGGAGCGCCTTCACGCTCTGCTCCGCCTTCGCCGCGCCGCGGCCGATATTACAGCCGCGCAGCTTGTTGCCGCCGCGCGTCGTCAGCCAGTCCGCGCAGGAGTCCGCCTCCGACGCAGGTCTGAAAAGGAAATCCTTGCAGTGAACGTGGCGCGCGTAAGGCGCGAGAACGGCAACGCTGACGGGCGGGTCTTCGTCGACGCACATAAAGTTGCCGATGTCGACGAGCGCGCCGAAATTCGGGTGGCCGACCGCCTTGATGAGCGATTCGACGCGGCGGGCGTCCTGCGAGAACTGCCCGTGATTCTCCGTCAGCGTCTTCACGCCGGCGGAGGCGGCGTATTCGGTCACGCGGCGTATGCCCTCCGCCATATACGGAACGGCCGCCTCGTAGGTCTGCGGGTACGGCTCGGGCAGCGGCCCGCGCGCGGCGTCGTGCCGCAGGAAGACGCATCCGAGCTCGGCGGCGACGTCCACGCGGCGCTTCAGTTCCTCGACCTGCGCTTCCGTTTCAGACGCGGACGGCGTCGCGAAATGCGCGCCGCAGCAGAGGTTCACCGGCGTTATCCCCGCCGCCGCGCAGGCGGCGCGCAGCGCCTTCGCCTCCTTCAGCCCGACCTCGTCGTATTCCATAAACTCTATGCCCTCAAAGCCCATTTCCGCCGCCTTGTTCACGACGGCGATAAGCCCCTCGAGCGTTTTTTCTCTCGTCCAGTAAAATCCGTAGCTGCTGACGCAAAGCTTCATACCATCACCCCACACCGCTATTCTAACCGGCGCGGCGCGAAAAATCAAGTCTTTTTGCCCGCCGACTTGATTTCCGGCGGCGCGGATGTTATAATCAAATCAAACTCCACGGAGGAAAACGCTATGCCGAACTTCACGAAGACCGCGATAAAATCCGCATTTATGGCTCTTCTTGATAAAAACCCGCTGAGCCGCATCACCGTCAGGATGATCGTTGACGAATGCGGGATCCACCGCAACTCCTTCTATTACCACTATGACGACATCCCCGCGCTGATCGAGGAGATCATCACCGAGGAGGCCGAGCGCATCATCTCCGCGCACCCGACCATCGACTCCGCCGAGGACGCGATAAGCGCCGCGATCGACTTCGGCAGCGAAAACCGCCGCGCGATACTGCACATCTATAACTCCATCAGCCGCGACATCTTTGAGCGCTATCTCTGGAAGGTCTGCGACTATATCGTGGAGGCGTATTCAAAGCGCGTTCCGCCGACGGCGCCGATAAGCGAAGGCGACCGGGGAGTGATCGCCGGCTTCTATAAGTGCGCATTTTTCGGCATCGTGGCGGATTGGCTCGCCGGCGGGATGAAGACCGACGTGCGCGCCTGGGCGGCGCGCCTGTGCGCTCTGCATCGCGGCGTGCCGGAGGAGATGCTCCGCCGCGCCGCGAAGAGCTGACGCGCCTTAAAGCTCCGCAAGCCATTGACGCCATACCCAAAACGCCGTCCGCGCGACGGCGTTTTTTTCGTCCGATTTGAGTTGGATAATATCGTGCATATGCACAAAAACTGTGCGCGTGTATATTTAATGTCCGTATTGTGCTGCGCCGGCGTATTATATAATTATGCTTGCCGGAACCGATAAACTTAAACGGAGGCTTGACGATATGAAGTTCTCAAGGGCGGTGGTAAAGCACCGCGCACCGATCATCATTATCACGCTGCTGCTGCTTATACCGGCGCTGTTCGGATATATACACACCCGCGTAAATTACGATATGCTCGATTATCTGCCGGAGGACATAGACACCGTCATCGGTCAGAAAGAACTGATGGAGGATTTCGGCAAGGGCGCGTTCTCCTTCATCATCGCGGAGGGGATGCCGGCGAAGGACGTTTCCGCGCTGAAGGCGAAGCTCGAACAGGTCGAGCACGTTGAAACGGTGCTGTGGTACGATTCGCTTGCGGACGTATCCGTGCCGATGCAAATACTCCCCGACGAACTCTATGAGGCGTTCAACAGCGAAAACGCGACTGTGATGGCGGTCTTTTTCGACAGCTCCACGTCCGAGGACGTGACGATGGACGCCATACGCGAGATACGCTCGGTCGCGGGCAAGCAATGCTTTATCTCCGGCCTGTCCGCGATGGTCACGGACTTAAAGGACCTGTGCGAGCGTGAGGAGCCGGTCTATGTCGGGATCGCGGTGGCGCTCGCGCTGGCGGGGATGATGCTCTTTATGGACAGCTGGCTGATCCCGCTGGTATTTCTGCTCTCGATCGGGCTGATGATAATGCTCAACCTCGGCTCGAACTATTTTTTCGGCGAGATCTCATACGTAACAAAGGCGCTCTCCGCGGTGCTGCAGCTCGCCGTGACGATGGACTATTCCATCTTCCTCTGGCACAGCTATAACGAGCAGCGCGAGCAGACGCCGGACGACCCGAAGGCGGCGATGGCGCGCGCGATAAAATCGACGCTGACGAGCATCGTCGGCAGCTCGGTAACGACGGTGGCGGGCTTCATCGCGCTCTGCTTTATGAGCTTCACGATAGGGCGCGACCTCGGCGTCGTTATGGCCAAGGGCGTTCTGCTCGGCGTTATCGGCAGCGTGACGGTGCTGCCGGCGCTGATCCTCGTGCTCGATAAGCCGCTGCAAAAAACGAAGCACCGTTCGCTGATACCGAAAACGCAGGGCGTTTCAAAATTCATCGTCAGGATATTCCCGCTGCTGCTGGTCATATTCGTCGCGCTCATCCCGCCGGCGTATTACGGCTACTCAAAGACCAACAGCGAGGTATATTATGATATGACCGAAGTTATGCCGCAGGATATGGAGAGCGTTATCGCGACCGCCAAGCTGCGTGACGAATTCGATATGGCGTCCACTCATATGCTGCTGGTGGAAACCTCCGTGCCGCAGAAGGACGTGCGCGCTATGACGCGTGAAATGCGGCAGGTCGACGGCGTGAAGCGCGTGATCGGCCTTTCCGCGCTGCTCGGCTCCCGCGTGCCCGCGGAGGCGCTGCCGGACTCCGTTACCTCCCTGCTGCGCAGCGACAGGTGGGAGCTGATGCTCGTCAGCTCCGAATACCCCGTCGCCGGCGACGAGGTCAACGCGCAGATCACGGAGCTCAATGCGATACTCAAAAAATACGACGCCGGCGGCTTGCTGATCGGCGAAGCGCCCTGTATGAAGGATATGATCGACACGACCGACCGCGACTTCCGCGTCGTCAATATGGTATCGATCTTTGCGATATTCCTGATAATCGCGCTGGTGGAAAAGAGCGTTTCGCTCCCGTTCATACTCATCGCGGTCATCGAGCTCGCGATATTCATAAACCTCGGTCTGCCGCACTATTTCGGGCAGAGCCTGCCCTTCATCGCCCCGATCTGCATCAGCACGATACAGCTCGGCGCGACGGTCGACTACGCGATACTGATGACCACGCGCTACAAGACCGAACGCCTCGGCGGCAGAGACAAGCGCGAAGCCGTCCGCGTCGCGCTGGCGACCTCGATCCCGTCGATAATCGTTTCCGGAATGGGGCTTTTCGCCGCGACCTTCGGCGTCGCCCTCTATTCCGATATCGATATGATAAGCTCGATGTGTATGCTGATGGCGAGAGGCGCGATAATCAGTATGGTTATGGTCATCCTCGCCCTGCCCGCGCTGCTGCTGCTCTGCGACAGGGCCGTCTGCGCGACTACCGCGGGAATGAGGCATCTGAAGAAAACGGGCGCCGCCCGCTGCGATACGGAGGAGAAATGATATGAAAAGGAATCTAATGAAGCTGCTCGCGGTCTGCCTTTGCACCGCGATGCTCGCCGCCGGCTGCGGCGGCGTGGTCTCCGCCGGCGGCGGGGAAGCCGATGCGCCCGCCGCCACGGGCGCCGAAGGCGCGGTCAGGGATGTCTCCGCAGGCGCTCCGGCGCCGGGCGCATACAAGGACGAGACCGTCTATGTCCTCGCGGACGCCGAGGGCGCGGTCAAAAAGCTGATCGTCAGCGACTGGATCAGGAATCCCGCCGGCGCCGCTTCGATAACCGACCGCACCGACCTTGCCGACGTCGAAGTATCCAAGGGCGACGCGACCTTCACCCTCGGCGGCGACGGCACCCGCGTCTGGAACGCCGCCGGCGGCGACGTCTATTATCAGGGCAATATCGACCGCGAGCTGCCCGTTTCCGTCAGGGTAAGCTATACTCTCGACGGCAGGGCGGCGGCGCCTTCGATGCTCGCCGGCAAAAGCGGCAGAGTAACGATGCGCTTCGATTTCACGAACAATCAATACGAGATCGTTTCCGTCGGAGGCGAAAGGGTGCGCGTTTACGTCCCCTTCGCGATGCTGACGGGAGTTATGCTCGATAACGACGCCTTCACCGACGTGAAGGTCACCAACGGCAGGATAATCAACGACGGCGACCGCACGGTCGTCATCGGGCTGGCGTTCCCCGGCCTCGCCGAATCGCTCGGCGTTTCCGGAAGCGAGTTTGAGATACCGGACTGTTTCGAAATATCCGCGCAGACGAGCGCCTTCGCGACCAACACCTGCGTCACGCTCGCCGCAAACGGCATCTTCAACGGCATCGACGTCGGCAGGCTCGACGCTTCCGCGCTCACCGGCGGGCTCGATCAGCTCGGCGACGCGGCGGCGCGGCTCATAGACGGCTCCTCGCAGCTTTACGACGGGCTGACCGCGCTGCTGGATAAATCCGCCGAGCTCGTCGCCGGAGTCGACGCGCTCGCGCAGGGCGCGGCGGAGCTAAAAGACGGCGCCGCACAGCTCGACGGCGGCGCCGCACAGCTTCAGACCGGCGCCGCGCAGCTCGCGCAGGGGCTCGCCGCCGTCGCCGCGAATAATGAAGCTGTTTCCGGCGGCGCAAAGCAGGTCTTTGACTCCCTGCTTGCCGCCGCGCAGACGCAGCTTTCCGCGGCGGGGCTCGACGTGCCGCCGCTGACGGCGGAGAACTACGCGCAGACGCTCGCCGGCGTTATCGCTTCGCTCGATGAGGACGCCGTTTACAGTCAGGCGCTGCAGCAAGTCACCGCGGCGGTCGAGGCGCAGCGCGGATACATAGCGCAGCAGGTCGCCGCCGCCGTGCGCGAAAATGTGACGGCGCAGGTCGCCGCCGCCGTGCGCGAGAGCGTCGCGGAGCAGGTCATCCCCGCCGCGACCGGAATGAGCAAGGGCGACTATGAAGCCGCCGTCGCCGCAGGACTCGTGGACGAGGCGACGCAGGCCGCCGTTTCCGCCGCGATCGAAGCGCAGACGGCGTCCGAACAAACGAAGGCGCTGATCGCGCAGAACGTCGAGGCGCAGATGGCGAGCGATGGCGTGCGGGCGCTGATCGAACAGAATACCGAAGCGCAGGTGCGGCAGGCGATCGCCGACAATATGGCGGGCGAAGAGGTGCAGGCGAAGCTCGCAGCCGCCTCCGAGGGCGCAAGGCAGGTCATCGCGCTGAAAACCTCGCTCGACAGCTTCAACGCCTTCTACCTCGGACTGCTCGCCTACACCGGCGCGGTCGCCGAAGCCGCGGGCGGCGCATCCGCGCTGAAAGCCGGCGCCGAAGGGCTCAAAGACGGCTCCGGCAGGCTCGCCGCGGGCGCGGCGCAGCTCTCCGACGGGCTGACCGCGCTCAAAAACGGACTGCCCGCACTGACAAGCGGCGCGGCGCAGCTTCGCGGCGGCGCGATGCAGCTTTCCGACGGGCTGAAACAGTTCGCGGACGAGGGACTCGGCGGGCTCGCCGAGCTGCTCGGCGGAAAGCTCGGCGGCGTTATCGAACGCTTCAAGGCGATCATCCGCGTTTCCGAAAACTACCGCAGCTTCGCCGGCATCGCCGACGGGACCGACGGCGGAGTTAAATTCATATACCGCTTCAACGGGATCGCGGCGGATAAATAGCCGCGCTTTCCGTGCACAGCAAAGCGCCGTTGAGGGCTCCTCAACGGCGCTGTCTTTTTTATATTACGTCTTCCGGTCATTCGGTGAAAAGCGCGGTGGAGTAGTATCTGTCGCCGCTGTCGGGGAGGAGCGCGACTATCGTCTTGCCCTTGTTCTCCGGCCGCCCGGCGATCGTCAGCGCCGCGTGCAGCGCCGCGCCGGAGGAGATGCCTACGGAGACGCCCTCCTTTTTCGCCAGCAGCTTTGCGGCGGCGAAGGCGTCCTCGTTCGTCGCGCGGAAGACCTCGTCGTAGACGGAGGTGTTCAGCACGTCCGGCACGAAGCCCGCGCCGATGCCCTGTATCTTATGCGGGCCGGCGACGCCCTCCGAAAGCACCGGAGAGGAATCCGGCTCGACGGCGACGACCTTGACGGCGGGGTTCTGCTCCTTGAGGTATTCGCCGGCGCCGGTGACGGTGCCGCCGGTGCCGACGCCCGCGACGCAGATATCGTCTTTACCATCGGTGTCGCGCCAGATATCGGGGCCGGGGGTCGCCTTATGGATCGCGGGGTTGGCGGGGTTGACGAACTGGCCGGGAAGGAAGCTGTTCGGGATCTCCTTGGCCAGCTCCTCAGCCTTGGCTATGGCACCCTTCATGCCCTTCGCGCCCTCGGTGAGCACCAGCTCCGCGCCGTAGGCCTTCATGAGCTGGCGGCGCTCGACGGACATGGTCTCGGGCATGACGATGATGATGCGGTAGCCGCGGGCGGCGGCGACGGAGGCCAGACCGATGCCGGTG
>JAFRVI010000075.1 GCA_017438525.1 Clostridia bacterium | reverse complement strand
GGTCGCGGACCCTCGACGCGCCGACGCCGACGAACAGCTCAACGAAATCGGAGCCGGAGATGAAGAAGAACGGAACACCCGCTTCTCCCGCGGTCGCCTTTGCGAGAAGCGTTTTGCCGGTGCCGGGAGGGCCTACGAGCAGTATTCCCTTCGGGATACGCGCGCCGATCTCCATGTATTTGGTCGGGTTTTTGAGGTAGTCGACGATCTCCGCGAGCTCCTCTTTCTCCTCTTCGGCTCCCGCAACGTCGGCGAAGGTCTTTTTATTCTTCTCATTGTTCGCCATACGCACCTTCAGCTTGCCGAAGGACATCGCGCGGTTCTCGCTGCGGTTGGCGTTGTTCATCGTGCGGAACATAAAGAATATTATCAGACCGAACATCAGAACGTACGGGATATAAACGAGATATCCCGCCCAGTCGGACGATTTGGTATAGTCGTATTCCTTTATTGTGCCTTTATCGTGCTGTTCTTTGACTATCTCTCTGACGTCGTCTATAAACAGCGACGCGGAGGGCAGCGAAAAGCTTTCCGGCTCTTTCGAGTCCTTTACGCTGAACAGGAGTTTGCCGTTGCTTATATTAAGCGAATAGCTTTCGACCTTGCCCTGCTTGAAGAGGTCGATAATTTCGGAATACGTGCGCTTTTCGGAAGAGCCGCCCTGCGAAAGCAAAAGCGACGCGAGAAGCACTCCGATTATCAGCACGAGCAGTACGAGACCGCCTCTTGATCTTCTCATAATATTCTCTCCTTGGTAATGTTATTCTCTCTATCAGCCGCCGTATACGCTCGAATCAAGTATTCCGAGGTAAGGCAGATTGCGGTATTTTTGATCGTAGTCGAGACCGTATCCGACGACGAATTCGTCGGGAACGTCGAAGCCGATGTAGTCCGCTTCGATCGGACTCTTACGGCGAGCGGGCTTATTGAATATCGTGCAGATCTTCAAGCTCTTAGCTCCGCGCTTGAGCAGGAGCTCCTTGAGGTTATACAGGGTGATGCCCGTGTCGAGTATATCCTCGGCTATGAGAACTTCCCTTCCCTCAACGGAAACGTCAGTGTCCTTGACTATCTTGATATTGCCGGCGGACTGCGTTCCGGCGCCGTATGACGATACGACCATGAAATCTATCTCAACGGGGAGATTGATCGCGCGCATAAGGTCCGACATAAAGACCGCGGCTCCCTTAAGCACGCCTATAAGCAATATGCTTTTGCCGGCGTAGTCCTCGGTGATCTGCGCACCGAGTTCGGCAACCCTGCGTTTGATCTCATCCTCGGTGATGAGCATTTTTACGTTTTCCATTTGTGTTTACTCCTCTGTTATTTCTATTTTTAATAATCTGTCAGTAAAGACGGTAGCCGCGGCGCGTTCGGCAGCGCCCAACTTTTCTACCCAAACGATGCCCTTGTCGTCGCAGAGAACGACGGCGCGGTCGCGCTCTTCGATCGGTATCTTCTGCTCCGAAAAGAGCTTTTTGAGCGACTTTGTCGGCCGCTTCGGCAGCCGCAGTTCGTCCGTCGGTACGCGAAGCCGCAGCCGCAGGCCTCCGACGACGCGGGACGCGTCGACCGCGAATTTGTCAACCGCCGAACCGCCCGCAATCAAGCTTATCGTAACCCTTCTGCCGTCCGGAAGGACGTTCGCCTTTTCGGC
Organism: Clostridia bacterium; assembly: GCA_017438525.1. NCBI lineage: Bacteria > Bacillati > Bacillota > Clostridia > Clostridia bacterium. The sequence goes on along the minus strand of JAFRVI010000075.1, from coordinate 114,096 downwards.
GGTAATATAGAAGCGTTTAGGTTGTTTTCGTTCAGCGGAATCGTTCAGCGACAGCCGGCCGTTGTACTTCACGGCGAATGCGCCGGGAAGCTGCGTCCGTCCGTCCCCGTCGGACGCGGCGAAAGCGAGAAGCGCGTTGAGGTTTTTCGCGTCGAGACGCCTGCCGGTAAAATCCGCATAGATGCGCGAAAGCGCGCGTTTCGCAACGGCCGGATCCGCTTCACGCAGCAGCCGCAGGTCGCATTTCTTTTCGCCTGCGACGGCGAGCAGACGGTCCGCTTCGCGCTCGATGAAGGCGTTATCCTCTTTCATCGCTCCGGTAAGTCTTTCGACGGATGCGAGGAAGGAAGGGTTAAGCTCGGTCAGACGCGGGATTATCTCCTGCCGGATGTAGTTCCTTGTAAATTCCGTATCAAAATTGCTGCTGTCGGTAACGAACGGCAACCCGCACTCTCTGTCATAACTCTCCGTCTCTGCGCGAGTCAGCCGAAGCAGCGGGCGGATAAGCTTTCCGCGCGTTTCCGGAATGCCGCAGAGTCCCTTCAGTCCGCTGCCGCGGACGATATTGAATATCAGCGTTTCCGCATTATCCGAAAGCGTATGCGCCGTCGCTATCCTGTCGGCTCCGAGCTGCGCGGCGGCACGGAACAGGAAGTCGTAACGCGCAGAGCGCGCGCTCTCCTCTATCCCCCGTTTAGACGCCGCGGCAAGCGCGGTCACGTCGGCGCGTTCGGAAACAAGCTCAATATCGCGCATCGTGCAGAAGTTCTTCACGAAGAGCTCATCGTAGTCCGACTCCTCGCCGCGCAGACAGTGATTCAGATGCGCGGCGCAGACGAAAAAGCCCATTTCCCCGGAAAGAGTCAGCAGAATATGCGCCATCGCGACGGAGTCCGCTCCGCCTGAAAGCGCGAGCAGCACCTTATCCCCCGCGTGAATCATACGCGTATCGAGGATATGCGCTCTGACTTTTTCGAGGACCTGTTCCTTCATCTCCGTCACCTGTTCACATCAATGGAAACGAAACGCGTATACTTGCCGATCCAGCGGAGCTTGCCGATGCCCGTCTCACCGTGTCTGTTCTTTGCAACGATGCATTCGACGGTATCTCTGTCTTCGGAGTCTTCGGCGTAGTCGTCCTTCTTGTAAAGGAGCATGACCATATCCGCGTCCTGCTCGATAGAGCCGGATTCACGCAGGTCGGAAAGCACCGGCCTGCCTTCGCCTTTTGAACTCAGCGAACGTTTGGCGGCTTCGCGGTTCAGCTGGGCACAGCACAGGACCGCGACTCCGAGCTCGCTGGCCATCGTCTTCATACTTCTCGTCAACTCCTGGACCTCGTTGGCGCGGTTATCGCTGCGCTTGCCGGTCGACATAAGCTGCAGGTAGTCGATGATGACCAAACCTATGTTTTTCAGACGTCTGAGCTTTGCCTTCATCTCGGTTATCGTTATGTTCGAGGTGTCGTCAAAGTAAATCGGCGCGTTGGAAAGAACGTCGCAGGTGTTGGCTAATTTTATCCAGTCTTCGCTCTCGAGTTCGCCGCGCATGATCTTCCTGCTGTCTATCATAGACTCGCTGGCGAGCACCCTGGTGGCAAGCTGTTCGGCGGACATTTCAAGCGAGAAATACGCCACGCCCTTGCCCGTCTTGGCAACGTTCGTCGCGATATTCAGCGCGAGCGACGTTTTACCGAAACCCGGGCGTCCGGCGATGAAGACCAGATCCGCTTTTCGCATTCCGGTTATATAGTAATCTATCGAGGAAAAACCGGTCTTCACGCCCATTATCTCTCCGCGCTTCTCGGGATCGGAAAGGTCCTCCATGCTCTTAAGAGAGACCTGAATGGCCTCGCTTATCGGAGTAAGACGGATGCGGTTGCGGTCGTTCATTATGCCGTAAATACGGTTTTCCGCCGCGTCCATGACCTCGCGGACGTCGTTTCCCCTGCCGGTGGCGTCCTCTATGTTCTCGCGGGACGCCGTTATCAGCGAACGCAGATAGTAGTCGTCCGCAACGATCTTCGCGTAGTTCTTGACGTTGTGCGAGGTCGGAACGGTCTGCGCAAGATTGACGAGATACTCTTTCGCCTCGTCATCGTCTCTGTAAACTCCCGCGGATTTGATCTCTTCGAGCAGAGTTACGAAATCTATCGGTTTGTTGAGATCGCTCATTTTGAGCAGTATCTCATATATCGCGGCGTGCTCCTGGATATAGAAGCAGTCGGGGCGCAGGATAAGAGCGATCTCGTTGATAAGATCCGGCTCAACAATAAGAGCGCCGAGCACCGCCTGCTCCGCTTCAAGACTGTAAGGGAACTTTATATCTTCAAATGCCACTTGAACACCTTCTGTCTGTGGTTATTTCCGCCTGCGGTTATTGCCTGAATCAGAAGTCCTGACCGACGACGTCGATTTTCAGCGCCGCCGAAACGCCGCTGTAAAGCTTGAGTTTAGCTTCCGTTTCTCCGACTTCCTTGACGACGGGAAGCTCGATCTTGCGCTTGTCTACGTCGACGCCGAACTGCTCCGCTATCGCCGCGGAAACCTCCTTGGAGGTCAGCGAGCCGAAAAGCTTGCCGTTTTTGGACGCCTTTATGTTCACGGTCAGCTTCGCGCCGTTAAGAATACCGGCGATGCGCTCCGCGTCCTTCTTCTCCTCGTCGGCGCGGTACTTCGCGGCCGCCTTCTGCTCGTTATAAACGTTGAGGTTCGTCGCGTTCGCCTCGATCGCCAGTCCCTTCGGGATGAGGAAGTTGCGGGCGTATCCGTCCGCCACGTTCACGAGCTCGCCTTTTTTGCCGGAGCCCTTTACGTCTTCTTTAAGTATGACCTTCATAGCGCGTCTCCTTTTTAAGTTACTTGTTTATCTTCATATACTCGTCTATCGCGTCGCAGAGCCGTTCGTAGACGTCATCAACGGTCGCGTTCTCGAACTGCGCGCCCGCCATGGTGTGATGGCCGCCGCCGCCGAGTTTTTCCATTATTATCTGCACGTTTATCGCGCCCATGGAACGCGCGGAAACGCTGACTCCGTAGCTTTCCTCATAGACAAGGAAGGACGCCTTGAACTCGTTGATATTCAGCAGCTCGTCGGTCGCCTGAACCGCCATTACCTTGTATTCCGCCGCACGCTTGCCGCGGCAGACCGCAATCGCGCAGCCCTTGTATTCCCTCGCGTTCGAAATGACCTCGTACATAAACTTATACTCGCGCATATCCTTCGCGAAGTATCTCTGCGCTTCCGCGGAGTCCGCGCCGCACTTTTTCAGATACGCCGCCGCGTCGAAGGTGCGGACGCCGGTGCGCACCGCGAACTTCTTGGTATCGAGCATTATGCCCGTCAGCAGCGCCTCCGCGTCGGTCTTTATCAGCTGCACGTTGTTCATATACTGCACAAGCTCGGTGACTATTTCGCTCGCGGACGACGCGAACGGTTCGTGGCAGAAGACCGTCGCCCTGTCGATGTAGTCGACTCCCTTGCGGTGATGATCGATGACTATGACCTTTTCGCAGGCGTCGTAAATGCGCTTCGACTCGATGTGCTCGATAAGGTGCGCGTCGACTACGATGAGCAGAGTGTTCTTCGTTATCATATCCTCCGCCTTATCCGGAGTGATGAAAACGTGTCTGTATTCGCTCATTTCGCTGTAGGTCTCGACCATATCGCCCGCCAGAGTGGATGTCTTGTCGACCACGATGTGCGCCTGTTTGCCGGTGCTTATGCAGGCGCGGTACATACCGATAGCGGACCCGATGGCGTCGTAATCGGAGAACTTATGCCCCATTATCATGCAGTTGTCGGATTCAGAAATAACACCCTGAATTTCTGTAGCAATGACGCGGGTCTTGACCTTCGTCAGCTTCTCGACTCCGCGGGACTTGCCGCCGTAGAATTCGAAGCCGTCGGCGTTGCGCAGAGCGGCCTGATCGCCGCCTCTGCCGAGCGCCATGTCAAGCGCTTCCACCGCCATTTCGTCGCAGGCGGCGAAGCCGTCTCCGCCGTAGCCGATACCGATGGAGATGGTCGACAGCGAGTTCTCGCCGCCGGAAAGCTCTCTGGTCTTGTCGAGCAGGTCGAACTTCGCTTCCTTCATCTCGGGGATGTGGCGCTGCTCGAAAACGAGAACGTAGTGGTCGGGCGCGGTCTTCAGCATCGCGCCGCCGTACTTCTCAAGCCCCTCGTGCACTATCAGCTCCATACGGCCGGCGAGTATTGTCTTTTCGCTGTCCTTGACGCTCTTCATCAGCTCGTTGTAGCTGTCGAAAGAAATGTGCGCCACCGCGGGTCTGCTGAGCTCGTATTCGATGGCGGTCTCTTTCAGCTCCGTTATGTCGGAAAAGTAGTAAGCGCGCATCTTTTCGCTGCGGCTGTTGTTGCCCGCGGCGTAGACCATGTAGTACCTGCCGTCGAAGCTGCATTCGCCAGCGCCGGTGTCGACGCCGAGCGCGCGGTAGTCAAGCTCTCCAGTTATCGCGGAGAATGGCGTGTCCATAGCGTCCGCTCCGCCCAGCACGTAAGCGAAGAAAAGCTCATTGTACCACGCGATATTCCCGTTCTTGCCCACTATGACAGTCGGCATCGGGAACATCGTGTCGGAACCGCTTTCCGCGGTTTCGAGCGTACGGACGAGACTTTTCAGCTTCGAGACGACGTTGCGCGAGATCGCCCACTTGCGAAGCATCTGCACAAGCAGTCCGAAAAGCACTATCCCGAGCACGATGAAGAACAGCTTCGTAAATCCCATGAAAATATAGCACACGACGCATATCGCAGTATAGACGCAAAGCTGGAAGATCAGGTCCGTATTCAAAAATCTGAACAGTTTGTTTTTCAAATTATCACCTCATATCAGCGGTGTACCTCCGGATACAATTCTCTCCGGATATATTTATCTATAATAACCCATAGTTACTGATAGTATGATTATACCAAATACGGATGAGTTTTACAATAGTTATTTTCACAAATATAAAAATATCAATATTTTAGTTTTCTTTTCACAAATACTACTCAGGTCCGGTCTGTTTTTAACAAACATTTCACGATATAGATATCACAGAACGGTAAAAATATCACTCAACGACAAGAAAACTATACGGTTTATGTATAAAATTATATAGTGATTAATTTTGCAGTTAAATATGGCGAAAGGCAAAGAAAATGGCAAACGGTACAAAAAAGCGAATAACCGCCGCGATCGTCGCGATTTGCGCGCTCTGCGCGTTCGCGGCCTGTTCCCGTATGCCCTCCAAACCGGCGTCGTCCGACGCCTCATCCGCGGCTGGCAGCGAAGAAGAATTCAGCATGCAGTATCAGCCCGGCAACACCGAAATAGATCTCGGCGATGTTGTCGAAACGTTCGTTGACAAAAACGGCACGCCGTATATAACACCGCTGTACGATATGTCCGGACACACTGTTTCCCTGCTCAGCCACTGGGACGCGGATACCCCCGATTCGATACATATGATCAGCTATCTTCGCAAATACGGCGGACCGCAGGTGAAGTTTATCACTGCTCCATACGGAGAATGCGGAACGAAGCTTCAATCTATGGTTCTTGCGGAAAACGCGCCGGACCTCTACAAAGTCCGCGACGGCGACGTCGCCGGCATCATGCGTCAGGGGCTTTTCACCGACCTTACCGATCTTATAGACTGGGACAGCCGCAACTGGAGCGACTTGAAGCCTTATCTCGACATGGTGACTTATAACGGCAGAATCCTCATAGCGCCGGAATTCAACTCCAACTATTTCATATGGTATAACAAAAACATATTCTCCGAGCGCGGCGTCGAGGATCCGATCGAGCTCTACGATAAAGGCGAATGGACGCTGGACAAGTTCGACGGCATATGCAAGCGGCTGACCGTCAGACAGGACGGCGCGGTACAGCTCTACGGTTTCGGCTACGATCACACATGGATGCGTCAGGTCTTCGCGATGTTCGACGCACAGCTCTCGGTCAAGTCCGGTGACGGATACGTCAACACCGTTGGCAGCGACGCCGTGACCGACGCGATATCCTACCTTAACGAACAGATAAACGTTTCCCGCGTCACCTGCAAGCCGGAGAAGGCGCTCCCCTACTTTGCCTCCGGCAAGCTCGCCATGCTCTGGTACGGCAACTGGCTGTCGATGTCCGCGCCGTTTGCAGAGATGAATCTGACCGGCGCTATCGACTTCGTGCCCGCGCCGACAAACTCACACCTTGCACTCGGGCCGCGGCAGGACTTCGCCCTCTCCGGCCACGCGATACCTATAGGTGCGAAGGATACCGAGGCGGCAATCGCGTTCATAGAGATCTTCAATTACTACAAGCAGACGCCGGATCTCGACAAGGTTTCCACCGACGCGCAGTGCGAGCTGAACAACTGGTCCTACGAGCAGTTCCAGCGCATGCGCAAGCCGCGTGAATACGAAAACAAATACACCTTCGTCGAGCTTTCGGACACCTGGGATTTCATACTCGAATCCGTCGAAAACAACCGTTCCTGGCTCACGGTACGCGAGATGTATTCAAAGCAGATCGACCTTGTAATAGACGGCATTTCAAACAGCAGCACCTGAATTACGGAATAAGCAAAACGGCTTGAAGCGAATCAGCTTCAAGCCGTTGTTTTTTATCCGGATATTCGTATGTCGTCAGACGTTTATCTCTACGTCGACCGTTTCGAAACCGGCGTTGGCATCCAGCGCCGTCTTGACGGGACCGGCGAGGAAGTCATCCGTCTGCTTCTCCGCGAGGCCGGTGAAGCCGCCCGCGTCGAGAATTCCGTCGAGCTCTTCACGCGTCAGCCCGAAGGTCCCGTCCGCGAGGATGCGCTCGAGCAGGTCGTTTTCGCCGCCGTTGAGCTTCACCTGCTCCGCCGCGGCGACGGAGTGGCGGCGTATCGCCTCGTGGAGCTGCTGGCGGTCGCCTCCCTTGCGGGAAACGCAGTACATGAGGATATTCTCGGTCGCCATAAACGGCAACTCTTCTTTCAAATGCTTTTCCATCATCTTCGGGTAAACCTTCAAGCCGGAAATGACGTTGATATACAACGCGAGGATCGCGTCGACGCAGAGAAACGCCTCGGGAATCGCGACGCGGCGGTTCGCGGAGTCGTCGAGCGTGCGCTCAAGCCACTGTGAAGCGGCGGTTATCGCGGGATTCGTCAGGTCGCTGATGCAGTAACGCGCCAGCGAAGCGATGCGTTCGCTGCGCATCGGGTTGCGCTTGTACGCCATCGCGGAGGAACCGATCTGCCCCTTCTCGAAGGGCTCGTCCACCTCTTTCAGATGCGAAAGCAGGCGGATATCGTTCGAGAACTTATGCGCGCTCTGGGCAATGCCGGAAAGCACCGAAAGCAGCGCGAAATCCGCCTTACGCGTGTAGGTCTGGCCGCTGACGGCGTAGGCGGAGTTGAAGCCGAGCTTCGCGACGATGCGCTTCTCGAGCTCCTCGACCTTCGCGGCGTCGCCGTCGAAAAGCTCGAGGAAGCTCGCAGATGTGCCGGTCGTTCCCTTACAGCCCAGCAGCTTCATATTCGAGATCGCGAAGTCCACTTGCTCGAGATCCATCAGCAGATCCTGCAGCCAGAGCGTCGCACGCTTGCCGACGGTAGTCGGCTGCGCCGCCTGGAAATGCGTATACGCGAGCGTCGGAATGCCCTTGTGCTTCTCCGCGAACTCCGCGACCGCTCTTATCGCCGCGAGCAGTTCGCGCTTTATCAGCAGCATCGCCTGCCGCTGAATGATAACGTCGGCGTTGTCGCACACGTAGCAGGAGGTCGCGCCGAGGTGGATTATCCCCTTCGCGTTCGGGCACTTCTCTCCGTAGGTATGAACGTGCGCCATAACGTCGTGACGGACTTCCTTTTCCTTTGCGGCGGCGAAATCGTAGTCGATATCGTCAATATGCGCTTTCAGCTCCGCTATCTGCGCGTCGGAAATCGGCAGGCCGAGCTCCTTCTCGCTCTCCGCGAGCGCGATCCAGAGCTTTCGCCAGGTCGCGAATTTCACGTCATCGGAAAAGACGCGTTTCATTTCCTTCCCCGCGTAGCGCTTGCAGAGCGGGCTTTCGTAATACTCGTGCATTTTCATTCCCCTTTCGCGTTCAAGGGTTTTTCTCAACTTCTATATGATACTATTTTTCCCCGCGTATTTCAATAGAAAATGCAAATAATTATTCCGCTTTTTCGGCAGGCTCGTAACGCTCGGCGATCACCGTGCCCGGGTAGTAGTGATAAAGTATATCCCGGTAGCCGCTGCCCGCGAGCGCCATCGCCTGCGAGCCGGTCTGACTCATGCCGACTCCGTGGCCGTAGCCCTTGACGGTGAATGTGAAGACTCCGTCCGCGTGCGCGATCTCGAAGCAGTTTGACCGCAGCGAAAACAGCTTGCGTATCTCCCCGCCGGTGAAGGTCTTATCCCCCGCCGTCACGGCGCGGACGTAACCGCTTTCCGCGCGGTCGGTCACGGTCAGCCATTCTTCCGGCGCGTCGGGAAGCGCGCAGTCCGCAAGCTTCTCCTTCACCTCCGCGTCTGAAAGCGTTACGGTCGACAGAAAGCCCTTTTCGTTTTCGTCCCAGCTGCTGTCGACGCTCTGCAGATACGGCACATCGTTGCCCCAGACGTCCTTGCACGCCGCCGTCGAGCCCGCCGATATAGAATAGAATACCGTCAGCGCGGGAGCGCCGTCGTAGAGAAGCGTTTCACCGTAAACCGCGCGGACGGCGTCTTCGACGCGGGCGCGGTATTCCTCGTATTTGCTCCCCCACATCTCGCGCTGCTCCTCCTCGCTCTTCCAGCTTTTGCAGTGCGCGTAGTTCGTGCAGACGTGGGCTCCCTTGTGCTCGTTTTCGGCGTAGCCGGGGTGCGCCTCGGTGTATTCCTTCTTGCGTATCGCGTAAGTATACGCGGCGACGGCGTTCGCCTTCAGCGCCTCCGGCTCGTATGTCGCGGGAATCTCCGCCGCAACGACGCCTACGACGTAGTCGAAGCTGTTCAGAAGCATGACCTTGTCCGTTTTATGATTATACACTTTGATCGTGTCGCCCCATCCGGACGGCGCGGCGGTTTCCCCTTCTTCAGCGGAGGCGGCGCCGGGGCGCGAAACGAAAAACGGCACCGCGAACAGCACCGCGGCGTAGCAAAGACAAACGGCAAGTATTCTTTTCATTTTGCTTTCCCTTTCACAAATCGAAAATTTCCGGTTGACTATTATAATAATAAGTAGTAGAATAAATGTGTATAATTTTATATACACGGCATTTCAGAACAGGAGCGACCCTTATGGCAGAAAGAAAACCCCTATTGGCAGACGCCTACATAGAAACTCTATGCGGCGAACACAACAAATATAACAACATCGATGTTGACCGTTACGCCCGCGACAACTACCGCATAAAGCGCGGACTCCGCAACAGCGACGGCTCCGGCGTCGTCGCCGGCGTCACGAACATCTGCAACGTTCACGGCTACGTCATAAATGAAAACGAAAAGGTGCCGGAGGAAGGCAAACTCATCTACCGCGGCATCGACGTCAACGAGCTCGTCGCCGGCGCGAGAGCGGACGACCGTTTCGGCTTTGAAGAGACGGAATATCTTCTGCTGATGGGCTCCCTTCCCACGCAGAAGCAGCTCGACGATTTCCGCGCCGCGATAGACGAATGCCGCGAGCTTCCGCACGGCTTCATCGAGGACGTGCTTATCAAGACTCCCAGCCGCAACATAATGAACAAGCTGGAGAGCGCGATACTCAACCTCTACTCCTACTGCCCGAATCCCGATGACGTCAGTCTCGAAACACTGCTGAGGCAGTCGATAGAGATAATCGCGAGGGTGCCGACGATCGTTTCTTACGCCTACCAGTCAAAGCGCAGGCACTATGATAACCAGAGCATGTATCTGCACCCGATTCCGAAAAACCTCTCCACCGCGGAATGTCTGCTGACCTTCCTGCGCCCCGATATGCACTATACGGAGGAGGAAGCGACGCTGCTCGACGTTTGCCTTATGCTCCACGCGGAGCACGGCGGCGGCAACAACTCCACATTCGCCTGCAGAGTGCTTTCGTCTTCCGGAACGGACACCTACTCCGCGATTTCCGCGGCGGTCGGCGCGCTCAAGGGCTTCAAGCACGGCGGCGCAAATCTCAAGATCACGGAGATGATGGACTGCATCAAGTCCGGCGTCTCCGACTGGAAGGACGACGAAGAGGTGCTGGAATTCCTCAAGGCGATCCTGCGCCGCGAAAAGGGCGACGGAAGCGGCCTCATCTACGGCATGGGGCACGCGGTATACACCCTCTCCGATCCCAGAGCCGTTCTGCTCAAAAAGTACGCCTCCTCCCTCGCGGAGAAGAAGAATATGTCAGACGAGTTCAATCTCATCGAGTCGGTCGAGCGCCTCGCGCCGACGGCGTTCGCCGAGGTCAAGCAGAACGACAAACCCATCTGCGCCAACGTCGATATGTACAGCGGCTTCGTCTACACGATGCTCAATATGCCGCGCGAGCTTTTTACCCCGATATTCGCCACCGCGCGAATCGCCGGCTGGTGCGCACACCGCATCGAAGAGATCGCGGTCTCCAACCGCATTATCCGTCCGGCGTATATGTCGGTGCTGAAAAAAGCGCCTTATACTCCTCTCTCGGAGAGGCAATAAACCCCATCGCCGCTGCGGCGGCTTAAAACGGAGGAATAAAAATGAGAAAGGCCCTCGTTATCGCAACTCCCGTATTCTGCGTCACGGGCACGCTGCTGCGACTGCTTTCGCTTAAAAACGCGGCGTTTCCGCACGTACTGCTGGGCGGGCAGAAATTCTCTTTCGCCGCTCTGGTATCCATACTCGCGATCATTTTCGCCATCGTTGTCATGATAATGACCCGTAAGGAGAACGGCGGTGAAACGATCGCTCCCAAGGCGGCCGGCGCGGTGCTTTTTGCCGCGGCGATCGCGCTCGGCTTCGACGCCGTTCAGAAGGTGCTCGAAAACGTCCTTTCCGAAGCGGAGTTCGATCTTTTTGCGTTGCTGTTGGGTTTGTTCGAGTTCGTGTCGGCGGTGATAATAGTGGTCTTCGCGTGCCAGATATTCACCGGCTTCGATTTCAAATACCGTCTTTCGCTGCTGCTCGCGCTGATACCTCTTATCTGGCTGCTCGTCAAGCTCGCATATGAGTTTCTCGGCTACACCCGCGTGGCGAACATCTCGGACCACTACTTTCACGTGCTGATGACCGCGAGCACGGTAATGTTCCTGCTTTATTTCTTCAAATCCACCGCCAAGGGCTTTACCTCCTCCACCGCCGCGGTAGTCGGGCTTTCGCTGCCCGCGGCGCTCTTCTCCTGCATGACGGTCATCCCGAACTTCGTCGACGCGCTGACCGCCGAAGGCGTTTCCTTCTTCGACGCCGTCTCCGGATTCGACTTCGCCTGCCTGCTCATTGCGGCATTCGCCGTTATAGTATCCGCAAAACTCGCCTTCTCACAGAGGAACGCAAACGACTGAAAAGGAGAACGACTATGAAGCTCAACCTTTCCGCGCTTTCCGAAGAACTCCGCTCACCCGCATCCGAACTGCTCGGAATACTCAAAATCGAAGAATCGGCCGACGGTCTGAAGCTGACCGCCGAAAAAACCGAAACGCGCGGGCTCTCCGTCAGGCGCGAAGGCGGCTCCGCCGTCCTCGCGTATTCTGAGCCCGCTTTTTTCTTCCGTGCGCTCGGACTGCTTGCGGAAACGGACGGCGGCTGCGAAACGAGCGAGACTCCGCGGCACAAGTCCCTCGGCCCGATGCTCGACTGCTCGCGCAACGGCGTTCTGACCGTCACGTCGCTGAAAAAGATGATACGCCACATCGCGCTGATGGGGCATAATATGCTTATGCTTTACACCGAGGACACCTACACCCTCGACGGCGAGCCCTACTTCGGTTATATGCGCGGCAGATACTCTCACGACGAGATCCGCGAAATCGACGCCTACGCCCGCCGCTTCGGCATCGAGCTTGTTCCCTGCATCCAGACGCTCGCGCATCTCGGCGAGGTGATGAAGTGGGAGGCGTACAACCCCGTCTGCGATATTTTCGACATACTGCTCGTTGACGAGCCGAAGACCTACGAGCTTATCGATAAGATGATCCGCACCTGCTCCGAGGACTTCTCTTCACGCCGCATTCACGTCGGAATGGACGAGGCGTGGATGGTCGGTCAGGGCAAGTATAAGGACCGCCGCGGGATAGAGGCAAAGTCCTCGATAATGCGCAAGCACCTGAAAAAAGTATGCGATATATGCGATAAATACGGCGTTTCTCCGATGATGTGGAGCGATATGCTTTTCAACTGCGACGCCGAGGGCAATCCGCGCAACAGGTACGACACGACCGCTTCCCTGCCCGCCGATATCCATGAGGTGCCGCCGAAGAATATGACGCTCGTCTACTGGGACTACTACAACGGCGACAAGCGCATCTACGACGGCGTTATAGAGATGCATCAGAAGTTCGATAACCCCGTCGCCTTCGCCGGCGGCGCGTGGAAATGGGTCGGCTTCGCGCCGTTGAATCATTACAGCTTCACCCGCAGCAAGCCCGCAATAGAAAGCTGCTTCGAGCACGGAGTGGACGATATCCTCATAACCGCATGGGGCGACAACGGCTGCGAATGCCCCTTCTTCGCCGTGCTGCCCGTCTTCCAGCTCTACGCCGAAGGGTGCTTCACCGGCGACATAAGCGAGGAACGCGCGGCGCGCCGTTTCCGCACCTGCGTCGGAGGCGAGATGGAGGACTTCATGATGCTGGATATGCCGCAGCTGCCCGCCGGCAACTTCGACAGTCCGACAGACCTGAACCCCGCGAAGTATCTCGTCTACGGAGACCCATTCATAGGGCTGGCGGATAAGCATATCGGCGCCGACTACCCGGAGACCTACGCGAAGTACGCGCAGTATCTCTCATGCGCCGCCGACCGCAACCCCGAATGGCGCTATATTTTCGACAACTCCGCGGCGCTCTGCCGCTACCTTTCCGAAAAGCTCGGCCTCGCGCTCAAGCTCAAGCCGGCGTACGACTCCGGCGACAAAGCCGAACTGAAACGCCTGCGCGAAGGCGAACTCGAGGCGGCGTTCGCGGCGTTCGAGCAGTTTTTCGAGACCTTCCGCACGCAGTGGTACACCGAGAACAAGACCTTCGGCTTCGAGGTCGAGGATCTGCGCCTCGGCGGTCTGCGCAGCCGCTTCATAACGATGATGCGCCGCATAGATGAATACCTCGACGGCAAACTCGACGACCTGCCCGAGCTCGCGGAGGAGCGTCTCCGCCTCGACTGCCGCGGAGACGGCGAAAAGCCGGATATCCACTGCAACAAGTGGGCCTTCGCCGCGACGGCGAATCCCGTGTGACCAGATAAGGATACGCAAAAAGGCGCGCCCTTTGGGCGTGCCTTTTAATATTGTTTTCTGTTTTTCAACCGTTATGTACCGGCTTCTTTTTGCCGCCGAAGGATTCGCCGGATATCAGCATCTTGCGGTAGCGCTCGGGCGACTCGCCGGTCTTTTTCTTGAAGTTGTTGTAAAACGTTCCTATGTTGGTGAAGCCGCACTTCTCAACGATCTCCTGAATGGGCTTCTTCCCGTCGCGGAGCAGTACACAGGCGTAGTTGATGCGCTTTGAAACTATAAAGTCCGAAATGTTTACACCCGTCAGCGACTTGAACACGCGCGAGAGATGCTCCCTCGTCTTGCCGGAAAGCGCTACTATCTGCTCGAACGGCAGAGTGAATATCTCCGGCTTGCTGATCAGCTCGTAATAGTCATTCAGCCAGCGCGGCGCGTCCGCAAAGCGAACTGCGGGGCGGTTGCCCCTGACAATGAAGGAGTAATAGTAGCCCGCGACGAGCAGGCGCGTGGAGTTCAGATGCTCCGCCGCGCCGATATCCTCGGACTGATTGAAATCCTTCATCTCGCGGATCATCTTGTCGCATTGGATATCGTCGAGTTTGAAGGAAAGCGGCGCACGCGCTCTCCCGTAATCCGAAAAAGCCGCGTCTTCGCCAAGCAGTTTGCGGACGGCGTCGTAATGCGCGCCGCCGACGAAAACAGCGTAGCATTCGATATGCTTCTGCTTTGAACCGCTGTGCCATTCCGCCGGAAACTCACACATATCGGAGCTCCTGAAAAACGTTATCGTTTTTTCACCAGCGGCATAATCTTCGCCGTTCACTGTAATATTGACTCCGCCGCCCGCAAAGAAAAGCATTCTGTGGCATCCGCGGCTGTACTTCTCCCAGCACTTAACGATGTCCTCGGGAGTCGCGCAGAAAAACAGTATCAAAGTATCGTTTCTTGATTTATCCGCCATAATTTCCTCCCGCGATCAGATATGCGATATGACCGGAATGACCATCGGCGTTCGCTTGCTCTGCTTGAAGATCGTCTTGGAGAGCTCGTCGCGCACGACGGTTTTCAGCGCGTTGTAGTCGTGAACGCCGATCGTCGCGTTCCTGTTTACGCAGTCGGTCACGAGCTCCTTGAGCTGCCCGAGAAGCTCCTCGGATTCGCGCATATAGACGAACCCGCGGCTGATGATCTCCGGCTCACAGACGAGGTATCCGGTCTGTCTGTCGACCGAGACCGCGACGACGATGAGGCCGTCCGAAGCGAGCTGTCTGCGCTCGCGCATGACTATCGCGCCGACGTCGCCGACGCTCGTGCCGTCGACGAAAACGCTACCGGTCGGCACTTCGCCCTTGAAGGCGGCGGATTCGGGCGTCAGCTCGATCACCTTGCCGTTGTCGGATATAAGTATATTCTCTGTCGGGATGCCCATGCTTTCACCGAGCATCTGAGACTTTTTCAGATGATTGTATTCGCCGTGCACGGGGATGTTAAACTTCGGCTTGACGAGCCCGAGGATCAGTTTCAGTTCCTCCTGGCAGGCGTGGCCGGAGGTGTGCACCTCCGCGAGCGATTCATAGACGACCGAACAGCCGAGCTTCATCAGCTCGTTGACTATGTTCGTGACGAACTTCTCGTTGCCGGGGATCGGGTTGGAGGAGAGCACGATAAGGTCGTCCTCCGAAACGACTACCTTGCGGTGGTCGGAATACGCCATACGGTAGAGCGCGGACATGGTTTCGCCTTGAGAGCCGGTTGTGATTATCACCGTCTGATCCTTCGGGTATTTATCGATGACGTTGATGTCGAGCAGGACGCCCGCGGGCAGCTTGATGTAGCCGAGCTGTTCGGCTATTGCGGTCACGTTTACCATGCTCCTGCCGGAAAGCGCGACCTTCCTGCCGAGCGCGGCGGCGATGTCGATTATCTGCTGCACGCGGTAGACGTTCGAGGAAAACGTCGCGATGATGATGCGCTTGCCCTCGGCGTTTTTGAAGATGTTTTCAAGCGACTGACTGACGCGGCGCTCGCTCATCGTGTAACCGGGACGCTCGGCGTTCGTGGAGTCCATCAGCAGCGCGAGGACGCCCTCGTTGCCGAGGTCGCCGAAGCGCGCGAGGTCTATCATTTCGCCCTGCGTCGGGGTGGTGTCGATCTTGAAGTCGCCGGTGTGGACGAGCGTTCCGACCGGAGTCTTTATCGCGAGCGCGACGGCGTCCGGAATCGAGTGGTTGACGGTGATGAACTCGACTTCAAAGCAGCCGAGCTTTATGACGTCGCCCGCCTTGACGGTGTTCATGTTGACCTTGCCCTTCAGCCCGTGCTCGACGAACTTCGCCTCGATGAGCCCCTGCGTCATTCTGGTGGAGTAGATAGTCGTATCCAGCTCCTTCATCAGATAAGGCAGGCCGCCGATGTGGTCCTCGTGGCCGTGGGTGATGATTATGCCGCGGATCTTTTCGCGGTTGTTGAGAAGATAGGTGAAGTCGGGGATGACGACGTCTATGCCGAGCATATCCTGATCGGGAAACTCGAGCCCGACGTCGACGATTATCATATCGTTCTCATACTCGAATACGTACAGATTCTTGCCGATCTCGTGCAGTCCGCCGAGCGCCATGATCTTCAGCGGCGACGCGGACTTTTCGGCCTTGCGGTTCTTCTTCCGCTTCGCGGAAGGCGCGGTTACAGCCGGCACGGTCTGCGCCGGCGCCGCTTCCGGCTGCGCGGGAGCGGGTTTTTCGGCGCGCCTGCGGTTTTTCTTCGCGGCTTTCGGCTCGGGCTTGGGCGGCTCCGGCTTCGGCTCGGCCTGCTGCTTTTTCGCGCGCGTCTTCGCGGGCTTGAAGGGTATCTCGACCACCCTGCCCTCGCGCTTTTTCAGCGGGATCGGCGTGGAATCGGTGCCGGGAAGCCCCGCCTGCGTCTTTTTGGACGCGTTGAGTTTTTCCATAAACGCCGCCTTGTCCGCGGCGTCGCGCGCCGCCTGCTTTTCGGCGGCGGTCATACGCTTTTTCGCGCCTTCAATGCGCTGTTCGGTTTTTTTCCTGGATTTGCTGTTGCTCAAAAATGTACCTCCGGATTTTTCATACCAAAACATACCTTTCCTTTCGGAAAAGTATTATGAGTGTATTTGATTGTTTATGTTACCCGCCTTTCGCTGACGGGAAAAAGGTCTGTATCAGGGCGCCGATTTGCACGCCCCGTCCGCCCGAGTCCGTATGGATTATATCATCCGTAAGGGGTATTGTCAAGTTCTTTTTTGACTTCGCGGATTCGTTCGAGCACCTCCGCGCCAAGCTCCCGCGCGGCTTCGACGGTGTTTGCCTCGGCTACGAGGCGCAGACGCCTGCCGCGATCGGAGGGCTTGACGGTGCAGACCGCGCCTCCGCGGCGCAGGTCAACTCCTTCGGCGGAGGCGGTGAAGTCCTTTTCCTTTTCGCCGAGCAGGCGGATCAGCATACCGCCGCTTCGTTCGCCGCAGTCCTCGGCGAACTCTGCTACCGCGAAGTGAGGCACGGAGGCGAAAAAGTCGGCGGCGCGCTGTTTTTGTTCCGCGAGCGATTTGAGCAGAAACGCACAGCCGAAGACCGCGTCGTCAAGCACGCGCAGGCGCGCGGCCTCCCTGCGCGAAGCGTCGTCGCTTTTGTCCGGCGGGCACGCCATTCTGATACGCGGCTCGCACCCGAGCTGACGGACCGCCTCCGCGAGCGTTTTCGGCGTTTCAGGCGGGAGCGGAACGCGCTTTGCGCCGCCGACGGCAAGCAGGAAGCATATGCCGTAAAGCAGACGGGAATGCGCGATCTCCCTCCCTTCCTCATCGACTAATGAAGCAGCAAAACCGTCTGCGGAGATACGCGCGCGGACGCTGCCGCCGACGGTGAATACCGACGAAAACAGCCGCCCGAACGCCTGCTCCGGCGAGCTGACGGTGACGGGAAAAGGCGCGCGGAACTTCTCAAGCTCGCGCGCGTAGTCGCTGAAGACCGCGGAGTCCGTTTTCGCCTCGCGGTAGCCGCCGCGGGAAAACTCGCCGCGACGGTACGCCGATTCGACCCTGCGCGCAAGCTCGCGCACCGGCGGAAACCCAAGCCCGTCGCGGACAGCTATTCCTTTCTCCGTGACCGCGAGCCCGAGTTTCACTTCTCTGTCCGCGACACCGAAAGAAAAGACGTTCAGCGGCAGGACGCCCATGTCGACCGCCTCCACGCCGCTGCCGAGCAGACCTGCGACGAGCGCGGATTTTATCACACCGCCGCCCTCACAGCCGTCGCAGGAAACGGCAACGGAACCGCCCTTCAGCGCCGTCGCCGCCGCGGCGCCGATCCGCGCGGCGTATTCCGGAGTGATATCCGCGCCTATCGTTCCTGCGATGAGTCCGTTTTCGATAAGGCCGCCGCCGGAAACGCCTTTGACGACGTCGGAGTAGACGCCGGAGTTCGGCTCGATGCGCTTTCCGGGCCATATGCGAACGTTCGGCGAAACGACCGAGCCCTCCGAAAGCACGCTGCCCGCGCCGAGCACGCTGCCGTCGTACATCGCGGCGTCCGCCTTCACAACGCAGCCGCCGCAGACGAGCGCACCGCGCAGGGCGGCGCGTTTGCCGATATAGCTTCCCGCCGCGACGACGCTGTTGCGTACGCTCGCGCCCTGCGCGATACGGCATCCGTCGCCGATAACGGCGTATTCTCCCACCGAAGCGCCCGGCGCGATGCTGACGTTTTCGCCTATCCAGACAGGCGGTTTGACGCCCGCGCGGCGCGGCGGCTTCGCGGCGTCGAACTTCACCCTGCCGTCGAGCAGGTCGAACTGCGCTGAAACGTATGTCGCGATATCGCCGATATCCAGCCAGTAGCCGTTCTCGGTATACCCGTATACCGGCATCCCCTTTTCGAGCATCAAAGGAAAAAGCTCCTTACCGAAATCAAACGACTTTCCCTCGGGAACAAGCTTCATAGCTTCGGTTGACAATACGTAAACGCCTGTGTTGACAAGGTCGGTCAGCGCCTGTGCCCAGTCGGGCTTCTCAAGGAAGCGCGTGACGCGCCCGTCCGCGTCCGTCATGACGAGCCCGTATTCGAGCGGATTCGGCATCCCCTTCAGCACGATCGTCGCCGCGCCGCCCTTCGCTTTGTGGTATTCCCATACCCTTTTAAGATCGAAGTCGCAGAGCCCGTCGCCGCTTATTACGAGGAAGTCGCCGCCGAAGTCCGCGGAAGCGCGTTTCACGCTCCCCGCCGTCCCGAGCGGCTCGTCCTCGACGAAGTAGCGCAGTTTGACGCCGTGCGCCTCGCCGCCGAAGTGTTCGCTTATCGCCTGCGGCATATACATCAGCGTGACCGCCGCCTCGTCGAAGCCGTGCCGGGCGAGAAGCTCCAGCGTGTAGTCCATCACCGGCCTGCCGCAGAGCGGCGCCATCGGCTTCGGCATATCGCAGGTCAGAGGTCTGAGCCGCGTCCCTTCCCCACCCGCCATAATAACTGCTTTCATACGCTAATATCCTTTCAAAAGATTCTACGCAGTTATTATTGCCTGTTTTTATGCTCTTTAATTCTTGAAAAACGCGAATACGTATGATATAATCACATTGTGATTTTGTATAATTGAAAGGAGAAAGGCATGGTCGGCAGGATTTACAGCGACGCGCCGGAGCTCGTGCGAAAATATATCAACTATCTGACCGCCGTCAAGGGCAAATCGAAACTGACTGTCAGCCAGTATTATACCGATCTGAAGCTCTTTTTCCGCTTTCTGAAGCACTATCGCGGATTATCGGACGAGCCGTTCGACGAGACCGATATTTCCCGTCTCGACGACGCTTTCATCACGAGCGTGACGTATAACGACATACTCGAATTCATCACCTACACCGCGCAGGAGCGCAACAATCAGGCCGCCGCGCGCGCCCGCAAGTGCTCCGCGATACGCGGCTTCTACAAATACCTGCTGCATACCGGCGTCATATCTGACAGTCCCGCGCGCGAGCTCGAAACGCCGAAGCTGAAACGCGCGCTGCCGAAATACCTCACCGTCGACGACAGCGTCAACCTGCTCGACGCGGTGGACGGGCCCTACAAAGCGCGCGACTACTGCATGATAACCCTCTTCCTCAACTGCGGAATGCGACTGAGCGAGCTTGTCGGGATCAACGTCAAGGATATCAACGCCGACGACGGATTTCTCATAGTTACCGGCAAGGGCAACAAGCAGCGGACGCTCTTCCTCAATCAGATGTGCCGCGACGCGATAAACGACTACCTCACCGCCCGCCCCGTCAACGGCGTAAAGGACAAGGACGCGCTCTTTCTGAGCCGGCTCGGGCGGCGCATAAGTCCGAAGACCGTTCAGCACGTCGTCTACACGGCGCTCGACCGCGCCGGACTCGGCGGCAAGCACCTTTCCGTCCACAAACTGCGGCACACCGCCGCTACGCTGATGTATCAGAACGGCGCGGACATCCGCGTGCTTCAGGACGTACTCGGGCACGAGAGCTTGAGCACGACGCAGATATACACCCACGTGCGCGACGAGCAGGTGCAGGCGGCGATGGAGAGCAACCCGCTCGGCAAGGCGAAACGCCGAGCGGACACGAAAAAGCGCACCGAGGACAGTGAGGACTGACTATGGAAAAACGGGAAACGCATCTTTCCCCCAAAGCAAAAAAGATAATAACGATAGTTTCGATAGCGGTGATGATCGCGTTTTTTGCGGCGATAGCGTGGTTTGTCGGGCGGCCGATGCTGCAGTTCGTCAGGGAGCCGGAACAGTTCCGCGAATGGGTGAACGCGCACGGCTTCGTCGGCAAGCTGGCGTTTATCGGTATGCAGGTGCTTCAGGTCGTCGTCGCGGTGATACCGGGCGAGCCGCTGGAGATCGGCGCCGGCTACGCTTTCGGCGTTTTCGAGGGGCTCGCGCTCTGCCTTATAGGCGTTTTCATCGGCGGCGCGCTGATATTCGCCTTCACTCGCTATTTCGGCATGAAGGCGGTGGAAGCGTTCTTCCCGAAGGAGAAAATAGAGTCGGTGAAGTTCCTGCAGAACGAAAAGCGGCTTGAGCTGATCGCCTTCATCCTCTTCTTCATCCCCGGCACGCCGAAGGATCTGCTCTCATACGTCGGCGGTCTGACGCCGATAAAATGGCACAGGTGGCTGCTGATAACGACCTTCGCGCGTATACCTTCGATCATCACGTCCGTCATCGCGGGCAACGCGCTCGGCGTGAAGGACTACACCCTCGCGATAATCGTTACCTCCGCGACCGTAGTCGTCAGCGCGGTCGGGCTGTTAATCTACGGAATCATAACGAAAAAGCGCCGCGACAAAGCGAAGGCGGAGAATCAGGAGCCGGAAGAGATCGACAACGCGGTTTAGATTATTAGCCGTATAAAAGCAGCATCCGTCCGTGTGAATGGACGGATGCTGCTTATAATATCTGTGAATAAAAAGAGTTTAAGCAAACTCAACTTGTTCCTTAAGACAGATATACACAATCTCGGGCCTGAACATCTTCTCTTCAACAGGAACAAAAGCATTTATTCTTTGATGCCGATATAAATTGAGTATAACTCGTTAATAACTTTCCGAACTACCGAATATTCGCCTTTGATAATATAAATCAAGTCGCGTTTTTGAACAAAACGATAAAAATGAATATCGCTGTTTTCCGATGCCTTCATCATCAAGTCAATCACTTTTTCGCTCTCATAATCAATAGCGTCGTGAAAGCGGCACAACAGCATATATTCCGATGCCTTTCTTCCGTTGTCGCTCGATGTAAACATCCGCGAATAAACCCCGTCGACCTTCGTTCTCAACGTCGGTATAGTTTGGGGTGAAGAAATAAAATCGTATATTCTTTCACTTGAAATCATCCACTTGCCGTTGATTTTTTCACCGACAAGCGTTCCATCCTTCAAACGTGAGCGTAGCGTCCTATCTGACAACCCGAAGAGCTTTGAGATTTGCGCGATCGAATAGTACCCCATATCAGACTCCTTACAGCATTCGACCTAATCCCCCTTTTCTCTCTAATAATATTATACACGTTTACTGTAGAATAATCAATTTGAAAAAAGCCGGATTTTGCAAAGCTGCAAAGAGAAAGGGATTTTTGAATTAACAGCTATAACGCATTCCGCAAGAAGCATCCTCGACGGTATTGTTCTGATATCGGCTAAATTAACAGCCCCTCATCAGAGGGGCTGTTAAACAGTCTGTTGGCGGATTATCTTCCCATAATTCAGGACCGCGAAGTTATCTCTTCGCGTCGGCTTCAAGGAAGCGCCGATAGGCGGCGCGGAGCTCTTCCGCTTTTTCTTCCGGCGCGGTGGGGTTGCAGTGCGCCCACGCGCCCGTTTCGCTGGACGCGTTGAACTTCTGCTTGACGTCCGAGCGCATCGGCGGGAAAAACTCGATGTGGAAGTGGAAGTATTCTCTCGTATCGCCGCTGTTCACAGGCGCGTTATGCATACACATCATATACGGGAAGTTCGTTCCGAAAAGCGAATCGAGCGTTCCCGAAACGCGGCGTATCGTCGCGCCGAGCGCGAAGCGATCTTCCGCGGTGAACTCCGTGATATCGCCCTTGTGCGCCTTCGACATAATATAGACGCCGTAGGGATATTCGCAGAAAAACGGCAGGAAAACGGTGAAGTATTCGTTCTCAAAGATTATACGCTTCCGCTCTTTGACTTCGTTCTCGAGCAGGTCGCAGTAGAGGCATTTGCCGGTCTGCTCCTTGTGTTCCTTCGCGCTGTCGAGCTCGAGGCAGAGCTTTTTCGGCATGAAGGAATAGCCGTAGATCTGGCCGTGCGGGTGCGGCATCGTGACGCCGACGACTTCGCCTCTGTTCTCGAAGATGAAGACGTACTTTATGCGCTCGTCGGCTTTCATCGCGTTGAAGCGCTCTACCCACAGGTCGACGAGCTTGAGCATATGCTCGTCTGTCAGCTCGCGGATCGGCTTTGTATGGTCGGGCGAATACAGTATGACCTCGCATTTGCCGTACGCTTCCGCGGTCTTGAAGAAGTCGGTCGCCACGGGGTCGGGCGTCGGCGGAGTCTGGCTCAACGCCGGGAAGTCGTTGGGGTACATATATACGTCGTAGTTATCCGGCACCTTGCCGGAGCCGGGACAGAAGGGGCAGTCGTTTTTCGGCATCTGCGGCCTGTTCTGTCTGTTGGACGCGATCATTACCCAGTCTTTGATAAGCGGGTGCCATCTGAGTTCAGCCATTTTTCTTTCCTCCAAATAATATGTCTTTCAGGTATTCGCCTGTGTATGAACCTTTAGTTTTCGCGACCTGCTCGGGAGTGCCGCAGGCGACGAGTTCGCCGCCTTCCTCCCCGCCCTCGGGCCCGAGGTCGATAATATAGTCGGCGGATTTGATTATGTCGAGGTTGTGCTCGATGACGACGACGGTGTTGCCCGCGTCGACGAGCCGCTGCAGGACTTCAACGAGCTTCTGCACGTCCGCGGAGTGCAGGCCGGTGCTCGGCTCGTCGAGGAAGTAGATCGTCTTGCCGGTGGCGCGTTTCGCGAGCTCGGTGGCGAGCTTCACGCGCTGCGCTTCGCCGCCGGAAAGCGTCGTGGCGGGCTGCCCGAGCTTGATGTAGCCGAGGCCGACGTCGGAAAGCACCTGCAGCTTGCGCTTTATTTTCGGCAGACTGTCGAAGAAGTCGAGCGCTTCGTCCACCGTCATTTCGAGCACGTCGTGGATGCTCTTGCCCTTGTATTTCACCGCGAGCGTTTCGCGGTTGTAGCGCTTGCCCTTGCAGACGTCGCAGGGGACGTAAACGTCCGGCAGGAAGTGCATCTCGATCTTCACGATGCCGTTGCCCTCGCACGCCTCGCAGCGTCCGCCGCGGACGTTGAAGGAGAACCTGCCCGCGCTGAAGCCGCGTTCCTTCGCGCCTGTCGTTTCGGCGAAGAGCGCGCGGATGTCGTTGAAAACTCCGGTGTAGGTCGCGGGGTTGGAGCTCGGCATTCTGCCGATGGGGTCCTGATCTATGTTGATTACTTTGTTGAGGTGTTCCCTGCCAAGAATATCGTCGCACTTGCCGCCCTTCTGCTTCGTGCGGTTGTATTCGGCGCTCAGATGCTTGAAGAGTATTTCGTTGACGAGACTCGACTTGCCGGAGCCGGAAACACCGGTCACGCAGGTGAACGTGCCTATGAGGATATCGACGTTGATGCCTTTCAGGTTGTTTTCGCGCGCGCCGACGACGGTAAGCTTTTCGCCCGTGCCTCTGCGGCGCTTCTTCGGGACAGGGATACTCTTTTTGCCGCTCAAATACTGACCGGTGACGGAGTCTTCGCACTTCATTATCTCCTCCGCCGTACCCTGCGCGACGAGGCGGCCGCCGTCCGCGCCCGCGCCCGGGCCTATGTCTATGACCATATCCGCTTCGCGCATCGTTTCTTCGTCGTGCTCGACGACAATCAGCGTGTTGCCGAGGTCGCGCAGGCGTTTGAGCGCGTCGAGCAGCTTGCGGTTGTCGCGCTGGTGCAGGCCGATGCTCGGCTCGTCGAGGATGTAAAGCACGCCCATCAGCGAGGAGCCGATCTGCGTGGCGAGACGGATGCGCTGGTTTTCGCCGCCCGAAAGCGTCGACGCGGCGCGTGCAAGGGTGATATATCCCAGGCCGACGTTTTTCAAAAAGCCGAGGCGGGACTTGATCTCCTTGATTATCATGCCGGCGATCTTCTGCTCGCGTTCCGTAAGCTGCAGCCGTTCGAAGAAGTCGAGCTCGCGCTCGATGGAAAGCGAGGTCAGCTCGTATATGTTCACGCCTCCGACGGTGACGGCGAGGATCTCCGGCTTCAGACGCGCGCCGTGGCACGCTTCGCACGGGACGGCGCTCATGCAGCTCTCGATCTCCGAACGCGACCATTCGCTCTGCGTTTCGCGGTAGCGGCGCTCGAGGTTGTTTATCACGCCCTCGAAGTCGGAAAGATAGGTGCCGTGGCCGTATTCGTTGATGCGCTCGATAACGATGCGCTCGCCGCCGGTGCCGTAAAGCAGCGCGTTTATCGCGTAGCGCGGCAGATCCTTCACCGGAGCGTCGAGCGAGAAGCCGTAGTGCTTCGCGAGGCCGTTGAAGTACATCGTGCAGATGCTGCTGCCGCCGTAGTTCCAGCCGCTCGCCTTTATCGCGCCCTGCGCGACGGAGAGGTCTTTATCCGGTATTATCAAGTCGGGGTCGAGCTTCATGAAGACGCCCAGGCCGGAGCATTTTTCGCAGGCGCCGTAGGGGTTGTTGAAGGAGAACATTCGCGGCGTGAGCTCCTCCAGAGAGACATTCTCGTGGTCCGGGCAGGAGTAGTTCTGCGAGAAGAGTATCTCGCCGTCGTCCGTTGACGCGGCGACGAGCCCTTCGCCCATTCGGAGCGCGGTCTCGACGGAGTCCGTTATCCTCCCCTTGACCTCGTCGCGCACGATCACGCGGTCGACGACGACGTCTATGCGGTGCTTGACGTTTTTGTCAAGCGTGATGCTTTCGCCGAGGTCGTACATTATGCCGTCCACGCGGACGCGGACGAAGCCCGCCTTCGACGCGGCTTCGAGCAATTTCTGATGCTCGCCCTTGCGGTTGCGGACGATGGGCGCGAGTATCATCAGGCGCGTGCCGTCCGGGTACGCGAGGATGCGGTCGACGATCTGGTCGACCGACTGCTGCTCGATCACCCTGCCGCAGACCGGGCAGTGCGCGACGCCGATATTTGCGTAAAGCAGGCGCAGGTAGTCGTATATTTCCGTTACCGTTCCGACGGTGGAACGCGGGTTTTTCGAGGTCGTTTTCTGGTCTATGGATATCGCGGGAGAAAGCCCTTCTATCGTGTCGACGTCGGGCTTGTCCATCTGCCCGAGGAACTGCCTCGCGTATGACGAAAGCGACTCGATATAGCGCCTCTGCCCTTCCGCGAAGACCGTATCGAACGCGAGACTTGATTTCCCGGACCCCGAAACGCCGGTGACAACTACGAACTTATCACGCGGTATTTCGACGTCTATATTCTTGAGGTTGTGCTCCCTCGCGCCTTTTATGATTATCTTGTCGGTCATTAGCCCTCTCCGTTTTCGATGCTTCTTATCTTATCGCGCAGGAACGCAGCGTGCTCGAATTCAAGCAGCTTCGCCGCCGCCTTCATCTCCTTCGTGAGCTGTTCGACGAGGCGGGCGCGCTCCTTCGCGGAAAGTCTTCGGACGTTGATATTCTCGGTCTTCTCCTTCGTGGAGATCTCGATTATGTCGCGGACGTCCTTTTTTATAGTCTGCGGAATTATGCCGTTCGCGGCGTTGTACGCCGCCTGTATGCCGCGGCGACGGTCGGTCTCGCGGATGGCGTATTCCATCGCGGAGGTGACCTCGTCGCCGTACATGATGACCTTGCCGTTGGCGTTTCGCGCGGCGCGGCCGATGGTCTGTATGAGCGAAGTGCCGCTGCGCAGGAAGCCCTGTTTGTCGGCGTCGAGGATCGCGACGAGCGAGACTTCGGGGATGTCGAGACCTTCGCGCAGGAGGTTTATGCCGACAAGCACGTCGAATTCGCCGAGACGCAGGTCGCGTATTATCTCCATTCGCTCGATCGTGTCGACGTCGTGATGCAGGTATCTGACCTTGATGCCGAGCGTTTCCAGATACGCGGAGAGGTCCTCCGCCATCTTCTTCGTCATCGTCGTGACGAGGACGCGCTCCTGCGCTTCGATGCGCGCGTTTATTTCGCCGACGAGGTCGTCGATCTGATTCTCGGTCGGGCGGACGGAGATCTCCGGATCGAGCAGGCCGGTCGGGCGGATTATCTGCTCCGCGACGGCGGAGGCGCGTTCCAGCTCGTATTCCGCGGGCGTCGCGGAAACGTAGATTATCTGATTGAGGCGCTCGTTGAACTCCTTGAAGTTCAGCGGGCGGTTGTCGAACGCGGACGGCAGGCGGAAGCCGTATTCGACGAGCGTTTCTTTGCGCGCGCGGTCGCCGGCGTACATCGCTCTGACCTGCGGCACGGTGACGTGCGATTCGTCCACCATGAGCAGGAAGTCGCTCGGAAAGTAGTCGAGCAGCGTGAAGGGCACGGCGCCCGGTTCCCTGCCCGCGAGCACGCGGGAGTAGTTCTCGATACCGTTGCAGAAGCCGGTCTCGCGCAGCATTTCGATATCGTACATCGTGCGCTGCTCGATGCGCTGCGCTTCGATAAGGCGGTCGTGCGCACGGAAAAACTCGACGCGTTCGCGCATTTCCTCTTCTATGCGGCGCAGCCCCTCCTCGCGCTTCTCGTCGGAAACGATGTAGTGCGACGCGGGATAGATGCCGGCGTGGTTCAGCTCCGCCTTCACCTTGCCGGTCAGGACGTTTATCTCGGTCAGGCGTTCGACCTCGTCGCCGAAAAGCTCGACGCGGATCGCGGTGTCGGTGTTGTATGCGGGGTATATCTCCACGACGTCGCCGCGGACGCGGAACTTGTTGCGGACGAAGTTGATATCGTTTCGCTCGTATTTCAGCGAAACGAGCTTGCGGATAAGCGCGTCGCGATCCCACTTCATACCCGGGCGCAGCGAGATTATCATGTTGCGGTAGTCGATCGGGTTGCCGAGCGTGTAGATGCAGGAGACGGATGAAACGACGATCACGTCGCGCCGCTCCGAAAGCGAGCAGGTCGCGGAGTGGCGGAGCTTGTCGATCTCGTCGTTTATCGCGCAGTCTTTTTCGATATATGAGTCGGTCGCGGGGATGTACGCTTCCGGCTGGTAGTAGTCGTAATACGACACGAAGTATTCAACGGCGTTGTTCGGAAAGAACTCTTTGAGCTCGCTGCAAAGCTGCGCGGCGAGCGTTTTGTTGTGCGCGAGCACAAGCGTCGGGCGGTTCACGCGCGCGATGACGTTCGCCATCGTGAAGGTCTTGCCCGAGCCGGTAACGCCGAGCAGGACCTGCTCGCGAAAGCCCTTCTCCACTCCGCTCGCGAGCTTGTCTATCGCCTGCGGCTGATCGCCGGTCGGCTTGTATTCGGAAACGAGCTGAAATCTATCCACGCGATCACCCCACAATCTCTCATAATAACATATTGTATATTATACCACGAGGTTTTGAAAATGAAAAGTGAAAGATGATAAAATGCGCGGGTTTTTATATAACAAAAACCGGCAGCCATAAGGCCGCCGGTTAAAGCAACTATTTGATTACGTATTAGTGGAAGGCGGATCGGAAAGGGTTATTGTGCCGGCAGCAGCCACGTTGATAATCTTGTTATTTGCCAGCGCATCATTACCGGAATACGTTCCCCACAGAGGAATGAATTCGACAATTATCGCTTTTTCTGTAATAATCTTGATATCGCGAAGCGTTGTGATATCGGCGTTTGCCGCATTCGCTTTTGCGATTTGTTTTGAATAATACGTACCAAGGACCGTTGTCGGAGTTTCTTTATCCTTGATTACGATTTTACAATATCCGGACGACGTTGCTGTTATTCCGGTTTTAATCTGTAGCCTTACCGAGTAACCCTCAGCTTTATCCGCATCAGGAAGTATTGTAAACTCGTAAATATGAGGATCGGCAGCAGTCGCAGTAACGCTTTCCGTCGTTGTCGTCGAGTTTTCAGTCACCTGCTTCGTGGCCGTGATCGTCAGGTCATAAGTGGCGGTAGAGAACGTCTTCGCGTTGGATTTTGACGTATCGGAAAAGAACGCTCCGGCAGATATGGAGAGGGCGCACAGGCATAATATTATCAGGCATATAGACAGTGTCATTTTTTTGGTAAAGACCTTATCAGACATTATCGCCTTTTCTCCTTTCAAAGCCACTTTTTACAACGTGGACTGCAGGCGCCAACGCAAAGAGGCATTACTTTTGATTCCGCGCCGTCCGGCGCTTTTGATCGGCTTAATTAAAGCTGATCGATGGTTCCCTTCTGCGAAGCAAGCACGGTCACGCCGAGGTTGACGGTCGGCTGAGTATCGCCGACGTAGTTGGCGACGTTGCCGACGTCCTCGGGCATATAGACGACGATGGCTGCGTACTTCGTTTCGTTGACGTCGAGGGACGCGCTGTTGCTGTTATAGTGATTGAGCGATTCGTAATCGTCCATATCGAGACCGGCTATCATACGCGCATCCGGACGCCCGCCCACCGCGTTGACCGCGGCGGCCAGATCGGTAAGGTTGTTGTCAACAAGAATCCCGAACTTCAGATATGACGGGAGATGTATTACGTTGCCCAGCGAGTTTCTGCCGTCCACCCAGCTGTTAGCCGTAACGGAAACCTTGAAGTCAACGGGGATGCCGCCGAGGTTCTCGACTTTGATATAAACGACCTTTGTATAACCCGGCTCGTAAAGCGCCTGGTCATCAAACATATCGGTCGTCGTCGGGAGAAGCTCTCTGAAATCGTAGGTCGGGTTGGGAACAAGACTGTAATATGAAACTCTTATATCGGCGACGCCGATGATGAACTGATTACGAACGTCGGTGACGGTATCCGTGAACCACGCCAGCGAGGCGCCGGCGCCGAGGAGGCCCCACAAAATAAGCAAAGCGATGCTTACACAAAGAGCTGCTTTTGTCGCTTTCTTCATTCTAAGTTCCTCCCAAAAATTACTGTGTTGAACAATTTACTTCTTGCGCTTGAAAACCACAAGCAGTACGGCTATCAGAATGAGCGCCGCGCCGCCCGCGATGAACGGCCATACCGGCAACCCTTCGTCGCCGGTGTCGGGCTCTTCGACCGGTATCTCTTCGACTTTGAATTCCCAGTCTATGTAGCCGATAGCGCTCTTGAACTCGTTGCCGATCGTCACGGGGACGTCGAGCTGAACGGTCAGATCGGTCTGTCCGCCGGAACGGAGCGTGCCGAGCAGGACCCAATCGGTGAGTCCGTCGGTCTGGTCCGCCGGAGCGTCGAACAACGTATTATCGGAGCTCTGGATAACCTTCATGGAGAGCTGGGAAAGGAAGTCTTCGGTTCCCTCCTGCGCTCCGAGCGAACGCATATAGATCTTGACGTCGACCTTTTTATCCGCGGTATTGCGGACGGTTATCTTCTGCGTCAGACTGTCGCCCGGCATAACGTCTTTGAAATCCGGGAAAAGATCGGTGGGCGAATATTCACTGCCGGGCGCAAAGACGAATTCTTTCGCGTTGCCGTCGTAAACGACCTCACCGTTATAGGCAAACGCCGGAACGGCGCCCGCGAGCAGTATCGCGGCAGCTATTAACATTACAAAAAACTTCGCTGTTCTCTTCATCTGCCGCCTCAGCTTTCTACCGGCCAGCCAACGGCCTCAAACGGAGTGTCGGCGTTGTTCTCACTCTGCACGACGAAGGTCTTGACGGTGACGGTCAGGATGGAGCCGATCTGCTCCTTCGTGATCTTGTCGCCGACGACCTCGACCTCCTTGAACAGAGGTTCCGTTACGCCGTAGCCGGGAACTGCCTTGTTGTAGTAGTAATATCCGTCTTCCATATACGTCCAGTTGACTGTGTCAGTCTCGATGGCGAGGCACTCCTCGGGCGTGAGCTCGACGTTGTCGGTGCCCTTGACGAGCTTGACTCTGACGTAGAACGGATGTTCGGATTTGTTGGCCACCTTAACGATCTTGCTGACGATATCGCCGGGCATGACGTATACGCCGTCTTCCGGGAAGTCGTCGCCGGTAGCGGTCGTTTCAATAACTTCCGACGGGATATCGCCGAAGGTTATGACGTTCCGCGCCGTACCCGTTACGGTGTAAAACGCGACGGTCTCAAAAGACAGCAGTGAAACTATTAACATCAGAAACGCAATAAAGCATAATTTAATTTTTGCCATACGCTTCCTCCTTAAATACTGGAACAAATCTTTCTGGCGAACAAAGGGTTTGAACCCTCAAGCCCTTTGTTCGCCGCTCGAACTTTTGCGGATTCGAGCGGACAAAATCTCGAGATTGATTTTTGTGTTTTGCTATTCAAAACGCATGTCATGCTACGTTAAGAAACACGGGAAAAGTTGGTTACGCGCCCAGAACGGTGAACGCGGCCTTCGCGGCGAGCGCGACGGTGGCGTAATCGTCAGCGTTGACGATGTTTCTCGTCTGGACAGCGTCAGCCTTGACCTTCAGGTCAAGAGAGACGACTCCGCTGGTGGTGGTCATCTCGACGTCCGGAACGTTGAAGCCCTTGAACACGTCAGCAGTAGCTTCGCCCGCGGGCAGGATCTTGTTGTAGTAATACACAACAGTCAGACCATCGGCGGAAACCGTGTCGAATACGAAGTCGGCGTCAACATCCTGGAGGTAGTCGTTCAGCTTGAAATCAGGAACCATCGCGGCCCACGCGGCGGCGTCATCGGGAACCAGCGTTACGGTAACTCTGATGTATTCATCATAAGCGCCGGTATTGACGGCCTTGGGCTCCTTCGACAGGAAGTCGCCGGGGAGTATTCCGTCATACTGGAGGCCGGTGGGGTTGCCGTCGGTATCTGTTATAACGGTCGGCACGACGTCACTCGCGGTATCGTCAACAGACTCCTGCACTTCAACGGAGAAATCAGGATCACCGTTTTGATCAGAGGAAACGATGAACTTATTGACCTTCTCCTGCGAATCGCTGTACCACGCCAAAGTGCCTACCGACAGAATGGATATGATAGCAACGATAGCTGCAACGACAAGAACCTTTTTCTTCATGTAGTAGTCTTCTCCTTTCTTTGAAAATTATTTCAAAGGAGATATTTGTCGTTCACGTGTTACGACAAAAGCCGATCTCTCCTCTAAAACCTGAATCAACAGAACTCTATCAGTTCCAGAAACCGTCAAAGTGCGCGGCAGCGTCGGCGGCGCTCATCGCGGAGAAATCGCCGAACGCGCTGTTGGTAGCAGCGGCGGCGTTCGCAAAGCCGCGGGCCTGGACGCCTTCGGTGGCTACGAGCACGTAGCTCTTGTATTCGGTCGGATTGACGGCGGGATCGGCGCCGGGGGTACCGATGGCGAAATCATCAACGGCAATCTCAATCGCCGCGGGGGTGCCGGGATAAGTCAGATGAGTCAGCTGCGTAACACCGTTTGCATCAACCGCGGTCTTGCAGTCGGTCTTATAATCGAGATATACGCCGTTGAGCAGAGCGGGAGTGGTCTCGCCGTCCGGAAGAATGGCGTTGTAGTAGTATGCATAGACGTTATAATCGATGCTGTCTCTGGTGATGACCGCAACGGGGTCCGCGGAAACGGCGGTCCAGTCGGTGCCGGCCTTGATATCACGCTTGAGGATACCCGCGTCGTCAAGCGCCTTCGGAACGGCTATGTAGGTGCGGACGTAAGCGTCTTCGCTGCCGACGTTCTCGACGGTGACGATCTTATCGCGGAAGTTCTCGTCGGTGGGCATTCCGTTGGTGTCTCTCGTGGTCGCGGACTCGCTGTCGGTGCCGAGAGTAGTATCAATGACGGGCATCAGGATGCTGTTGTCAACGAAGTCGTTGCCGTCTCTGTCCTTCTCGTGCTGCTCGATGTCAACGCTGCCGAACACAAATACGTTCGCCTTCTCATCAGCGTCGCGGAAGAACGCGAGCGAAGAGCCGACCAGCGCGATGGCAACCAGCGCGACGATTGCGGATACAACGATTATCTTTTTTTTCATAGTTGATGCTCCTTTTCAAGAGAATACTATATTATTATTTATTGAAAGTTATCGTCGCCGTCCGGCTTATCTTCAGCCGGCGGCACGTCTTCCACAATAACGTTCTGCCCTGTTTTCGCCTTTACCCTCTTCCCTATCATATCGGGCAGGAAGACGAGGATCAGCAGCACCGCACCGACGGTGACCGCTATGTAGGTTCCGGGCGGGTTCTGCACCCAGTCGGCTACGTAGCCGAGCAGCGGAAGCTTGAAAACGACCTTGCCGACGAGGTTTTTGAAATGGACGGGGTTGGCGTCGGGAGTGTCGTTCGCATCGCCCTTCGTTGTGAAGTGACTGCTCTCAAGGTCTATACTCACGACTCTGTGGGTCGCGACGTTGAGGTTTTCGTCAAGGACGAAGGTTATCGCGTCGCCGACCTCGATATTCTCCGGTATATCCTCAATGTCGTAGCCCTTGACGTAAACGAGATCACCGACGTTATATGCGGGCTTCATCGAAGGAGATATAACGCTGTAGGTCTTGAGTCCTATTATCTTGGCGCCCATAAGCAGAACGGCTATGAGCACGACTATCGCCACAAGGACGATAGAGACGATATTCCAGACTTTGCGCCATGTGCTGCGTTCGACGCCTGTGCTGTTATCTTTGCTCATAAAGCTCCTCCGTAAAGGGTTATCACGCAACAGATATCGTACCGTTGCTCATAACGCTCAACTCGTTAATCGTGGATTCGGCGTCGGAGTTATCATCGGTATTATGCTTCGTCAGCGCGATACCGGCGACCTTAAGATTGGTCACGCCGCACTGTCCGTTGAACAGCGTCGCATACTGAACCGGGGTGGCGGTCGTTGTGTTTACGGTAAGCTTAAAGTCGCTTATCTTCTTGCCGTTGCCGTTGAACGTTCCGGCAAAATCGCCGGTCAGCGGCCAGGCGGCGCCGTCGAGGTCGATTTCTTCCTCGCATGTCAGCTTGACGGTCTTGCCGGCGAAGTTATTTCCTTTGTTGACCGCGGCTGCGAATCTGGCAAAATCCGCGGCGTCCTTTATTTCATAATACTTGTTGTGATTCTCGTCTTCCTTTTCGTAAAGGAGCGTGTTCGGGGCGAGCTCATAGGTAAACTTAGCCGTATCGACGCTCACGTCGGGAACGGTGGTGTTGCCGGGAACGTATCCGAAGGAATCCTGACCTCCGGACGCCTGAGTGGCGGCGAGGTCAAGCTCGACCTCGAACGTAGGCAGCGGCATTCCCTCCTTAACGGTGGAGGCTTCAACGCCGGTTTCCGGCATATAAAGAGCGAGGAGAACGTATTTCGATTTGCCCGGATCGATAAGCACGCTGTTGTCGTTGATCTGCGTGAACGCGCCGAACTTATTGATGGCAGTGTTTTTGCACGTCTGGACGATCGCGCCCAACGCATCCTGCGCGTCCTGAAGCTTATCGTTGTCAAATATCGCCTGATAAGAAACCAGCGAATCGGAAAGCAGGAAGCTGTTCCCTTCGGTGTTTATGCTGCCGTACTCGGACATAACGTTTGCCTTGAACGCGAACTTGACGGGCATATCGCTGTTGTTGTAAATCTGTATGAGGCGGTGAGTTTCTGCGCCGGGCTGCCAGGTAACGTTTTCAAAAACGTCGCCCTCGGCGGAAACGAACTTCGTGCCGTTATAGTAGTTCATTTGAATATCCAGACTGCCGGAAACGATCCTGTTCTTACCGCTCGTGACGCTGTCGGTCAGCCATGCGTAGGTCGTGCCGACAAGCATAGAGAAGCACATAAATGTAACGAACGCAGACAACAGCAGCACCTTCAGCGCCGCATTCTTACGCTTTTTCAGTTGTTGCTTATCATTTCTGAACAAAGCCGTTGCCTCCTATCCATTCAAACCGCATTCGTATTATCGGCGCAGATACGCCGCATATACCGTTTGCGGAATCATTCTGCTCCTTCGGAGCCGTCGTTCGGTTTATTGAGCTGCGCGTCGAGCTTCGCTTTGAGCTCCATCATCTCGCGCATCATGCGCTCGGTCTCCGCCTTCTGCGCCTCGAGCTCCGCCTTCTGCGCGGCGAACGGATCCTCGGCGGGAGCCGGTTCGGGCTGCGGTGCGGGAGCCGGTTCGGGCTGCGGTGCGGGAGCTGGCTCCGCTTCCGGCGCGGGTATTGCCGCGGGCGCGGGTTCGGGAGCCGCCGCGGGCTGCGGCGCTTCCTGAACGGGAGGAGCGGCCTGCTGCGGCGCCTGTTGACCGGAAAGCTGAGCTTTGAGCTCGAGCATTTCACGCATCATCTTTTCGGTCTCCGCCTTCTGCGCGGCAAGCTCCGCCTTCTCGGCGTCGAGCTCAGCGTGCTGTTCCTTCTTGTAAACGCGGAACAGGCGGATGCTCTTAACGCCCTGAATGATTATCAAAATAACGAAAGGTACGAATATGCAGATTATGTAACCGACCGTCGACTTCTGGAAACTCAGGAACGTGCCGAGCTTCGGAATCTTGCCGGCGTATTTGCCGAGGACGAAGTCGGGCGCAACGATGGTTTCGTCGTCGGTGTTGGTGTTGATACCGTAGGTGACGAAGCCGAGGCCGCCTTCTGCAGTCGTCGTTATCCTCCTGATCTTATGGGTGACGACCTCTCCGAAGTTGTCTCCGTTCTGCGACTGGAAGGTAATGACGTCGCCCGGCTGAAGCTGCACGCATTCCTCGGGGTCGAGATTCTTGCTGAAAATCAGGTCGCCTGCGTTGAAGTAGACCCCCGCCTTATCCTCGGCGGTGGTATCCTGCTCAGAGATGCTCATGGAGTCGGACAGAACGATGAACATCTTATATCCGAACAGTCCCCTGTCCCTGCGGTTGAAGGTCGTCGTCGAGATTATGGTGAAAATCATCATAAAGACGGCGAAGATAACAACAATCCAGGTGAAAACTCTCTTAACTATGTTAAATACCTTTTTCACCGTGGAAACCTGCTCGGGAGCGGTCTGTTCCTCGACGGCATTATTCACGTTTTCTTTCTTATGCCACATTTGGACCTCCGAAAACGATTGCGGAAAGCGCTTTTCGCGGCGCCGCAATCTTTCTTGAAACGCGAAAAAATAAATACGGAAACTGCGCTTTACAACGCCTTTCGGCACAATTGCGTACCGCAAGACATCATAAAACTACATCAAATCATTAAAAGTATACCGCATATTTCCCCATATGTCAAGAGGGAAAATTAGTTTTTTTGTTCTTCGCGTCTTTTTATCAGCTTCCGCGCCGCTTTGAATAATCGCTGAGAATTATTTTTTAACGCTCTCCGTTCTGACCTCGGCGGGCGATTCGACTTTTATATAATGGTAACTCTCGTCAAGCGCGGAGCCGAACTCCTCCGCACGCGCGCGCATACACGCCTTAACGCGTGCGCAGAGCTCCGCGCGGGCCTCCCTCTCGCCGAGCGAACGGTCCGCGTAGAATGGCCCGTCGTATATCACAAAGCCCCTCGTCCTGCCTCCGCGCTTCTTTTTGTAAACCGTGGTTTTCGCGAAGCAGGGCGCGCCGAGCTTGACGGGAAATGAAAACGACACGTCGGCGAAGTCGCGGATCGCGTTATACTTCGGCCAGATGTGCGCCTCAGGATAAATCACTATCGGGCGCCCCTTCTCGTACAGCGTCCCCACGGCGACGCCGAAGTCGGCGTAGTTCCTGCGCGAAGACGGCGTCGGAAGCGCGCCGACAAAGCGCACGAGCGTGCGGATGCCTTTTATTGAG
This sequence comes from Clostridia bacterium, assembly GCA_017438525.1. NCBI lineage: Bacteria > Bacillati > Bacillota > Clostridia > Clostridia bacterium. The sequence goes on along the minus strand of JAFRVI010000075.1, from coordinate 78,381 downwards.
AGCGCGTCGGGGTTGCAGACGACGTAGCACTGCCTCGGAAACGTCGCCACCGCGCCGGTGACGGCGTCGGAAAAGCTCGAGGTGTGGTTGCCGTAGATGAAATATCCCTTCGAGCGGTCTCCCCTGTTCTTCAGCACCTTTTTGTTCTTTCCGCGCATCGCGATCCCCGTCTTTTCACAAAGCGAGCATATCCCGCGCACGAAAAAGTAGACCGGCGGTTTGAAGAAGCGGAAAAGACGGCTCTTCGGCAGGTATTCGTAGTCCGCGGGCAGCGGCTTGGTCTCTATTCCGTTGCTCGCGAAGTCGTCGTTTCGTTCGTCATAATAGTAAAAGTTACGTATTTTACGGCTCATTAAGCGGAAGCCCCCATATTCTTTTCGCGTATTTGCCCCAACGGCATCTTGTGTATAACATTAGATATTATAGCATATCGGACAAGAAAAATCAATACCGCGGTGCGCGCGCAAAAAACGAGCGCCGCCCGGAAGGACGGCGCTCGCGGAAAAAGCGCGGTATCAATGGTTCAGCGGCTGACCGCAGCCGACGCAGAACTTCGCGTCGTCGCTGTTCTGTTTGCCGCAGTTCGGACAGTAGAATCCCGCGCCGACGGCGAGCTCCGGCAGCTTCGTTCCGCAGTTGGTGCAGAACTTCATATCGGCAGCGCAGCCGGTTCCGCATGAGGGGCAGATCTTCATATTCTTCGCCGCTTCGAGCGCGGCCTGAACGGCGGCGTCGTTTTTGGTTGCCTCAGCGAACGCTTCCTGCGCGGCTTTGTTGGCGGCGGCTTCCATAGACGGCTGAGCGGCCTTCCACGCGGCCTGCGAGACCGCTTCTTCGACGGCGTCTTTGATGACCCATTTCAGAATACTCATATCCGAACGTCCTTTCGTTTAGCTGATACCGGTATTATACCACCGTTTCGCTGCGAGGTCAACACCTACTTTACGCCGCCGGAGTAGCGGACGAAGCCGCACTTGAGCGCGTTCGTGCCGTTGACGCGGTAGACGACGAGATAGACGCCGTCGATGATCCCGCGGCACTCGCAGCTTTCGTAAGGCGCGAGCGAGCCGATACGGCCGCGCCGCGCTTTGCAGTCCGCCGTCGTTTGATAGACGTATTCGACGGTGCTGCCGTTTTTCCACACTTTCACGAAGAAGCCCTCTTCCCTGTAGTCGTTGAAATCGATATAGTCGCTCGGGCGGACACGGCGTGCCTTGAAGGCGGCGTACCAGTCCGCGCGGTCGCATTCGACGCCGCGCATATCCGCGACCTCGATATGCAGGTGACGGCCGGTGACGTTCCCCGTCGCGCCGGCAACGCCGATCAGCTCGCCCGCGGCGAGACGCTCCCCCGCCTTCACGCACGGGAGCTTCGCGAGGTGGGCGCAGAGCACCCACAGACCGTTATCGCAGATATAGACGATATAGTTGCCGTAAGCGCCGTAGCCGCCGGAGTAGTCGCCCTTCTGCTTTTTCGCGATATATACCTCGCCGCCGGAAACGGCGTAGATATCCCAGTTCGATTCGGGCGTTTTGTCGACGGGAACGTAATCCTCCCCGCCGTGGTACGCGCCGCCCGGGTAGTTCGGATAGCCCGCCGTGCGCCTTACCGCGCAGGCGAACGGGCTGCGGAGTTTTTTCATACTATCACCCCTCGCAGTATACGCGCGGGGCGCGGGAAAGGATAAAACAAAAGCACCCCGCGATCGCGAGGTGCCATGCTGGCGGAGAAGAAGGGATTTTCCTCTCCCTTGCGCAACAGTCCACCGGACTGTTGCGGCCAAAGCCGCTTCGCGCCTTTGGAGCTCGTTTCAAATCCCCTTGAATCCGACATAAATAAATCAACCCCACAATTTTTGTGGGGTTGATTTATTTGGCGGAGAAGAAGGGATTTGAACCCTTGCGCCCTGTTACAAGCCTACTCCCTTAGCAGGGGAGCCCCTTCACCACTTGGGTACTTCTCCATGGTGACGATAAACGCCTATATCATTTCGTTATGAGAGAAATTGGCGGAGAGAGAGGGATTCGAACCCTCGGCCCTTTCGGGTCACCGGTTTTCAAGACCGGCTCCTTAAACCGCTCGGACATCTCTCCGTAACGCAACAGATGAATGATAACATACCGCGCCGCCTTTGTCAAGAGATATTTTTTGTATTTCGGGCGGCGAAACTTTCGCTTGCAATTCGCGCGCGCCTGTGTTATAATCGCCCTCGGTGAGTTCGGAACCATCCTCACCCACGCCGCAAGGCCGAAAAAACAAAACTACGGAGTTGAAAAAATGAAAAACAAAAGTGTAAGGTACCTTGTGACCGCGGCGCTGACCGCCGCGCTTTACGCCGCGCTGACGATGGTGCTGTGGGAGATCTCGTCCGCAGGCATCCAGTTCCGCCTTTCCGAAGCGCTCTGCGTGCTGCCCGCGTTCACGCCCGCCGCCATCCCGGGACTGACGATCGGCTGCGCCGTCGCGAACATACTCGGCGGCACGTGGATCGACGTCGTCTTCGGCTCGCTGGCGACGCTGCTCGCCGCGATCGCGAGCTATTTCATCGGCAGGGCGTTCCGCGTCGGCAGGACCGAGCGCGTCGCGCTCGGAGCGAAGCTGCTCGTGCCGCTGCCGCCCGTCGTCTTCAACGCGCTGATTATCCCATTCGTGCTCTACTACGGCTACGGAGTGACCGCCACCCTCGGCGCGACCTCGAAGTTCGCGGTGCTCGGGCTCCACGCGCTGACCGTCGGCGCCGGCGAAGCCGCCGTCTGCTACGTCCTCGGCGTCAGCTTGATGCTCCTGCTCAACCGCATCAACCGCAGGACCGAACTTTTCTGAAAAACGCATACGAAAAAGGCGTCCCGAGGGACACTTGCCATAGAGCAGGTGTCCCTCGCGGTTTGTTTACGGGTTCGGAGCTAAAGAGTCAAGAAGACTGTTTATAAGTAACAATGATACAAGGCTGGGATTGCTCCGCGCCTCACTACTTTTTTGCCGATAGTCTGCAAATCTGTTCATCTATCGCCTTGACATATACACTGAATTTTTCAATGTTTTTCTCATCTTTCATTGCTTCAATGAGCGCCTTTGCACGTTTTGCTTCCGCAAGAGCAGCAACGCAGTTCTCCTCTTCTTCCAGATATTCGGCGATTTTGCCCATCATTTGTAGAAGATCTTCAAAAGCTATCCACTTCTGCTTTTCCGCAGCATCGTATTGTTTTTTGCCTGTCAGTATCCACGCTGCTACCGATAACTTTGAAAAATAGATTTCGGGAATCTGCTCAATGGCTGCTTCGGCGCTCTTCATATCGCCTTTTTGTTTATAAGCGTCGGCAAGGCAACGCAACGCATCGTATTTAACATCTTCTTGCGTTGTCTGATCAATCAGTTTATTGGCAATTCGAATAACCTCATCCGGCTCTTTTTGATAATCCATTACGTATAGAAGATTATTAAGCAAAACATCATTGTCCGGATAAGCTTTCAGCCCTTCTTCAAGAATACCGCGGCTTTTGATCGGATCTTCGTTTCTGCATTTAAAAGCCTCTTCGCAGATGGAATTTATCTTTTCTTCTGTTTCTTTCAGATTGTATCCAAAAAGTTCATCCATCGTGATGCCGAAATAACTCGCCAAAGCCGGTGTAAGAGTTATATCCGGCAATGCAATACCGTTTTCCCATTTGCTTATGGATTGAAAAGAAATGCCGACAGCCTCAGCCAGTTGTTCTTGCGTTAATCCTCGCTGCTTTCGCAACGATTTAATCTTGCTTCCGATGTTTAATACCATAATAGTTATCTCCGTTTCTATTACATAATTAAAACGAATCGGCGCCTTTCGTTCTGATATCATTATAGATCATGCTCAATTAATATTCAATAACCTGATAAGCGCAAATAATTCAACTGGGAGTTGAAACAATGCAGTGCCATTAATTCATCAAGGCGGAGATCAATCCCCGCCTCACCGAGCAAAAATGCGCTTTTGATGACCGCAGGTTGTCAAAAGTGCTTTTGCGTTGGTTTTGCTGAAAACAGCACAGATCAGATCAATTTCAAAGCTAAGCGCAAAAAATCGGGACACATGCTCTGTCGCAAGTGTCCCGACGGGCGCCTTTTTTATTACGCAAATCCTCTTCCCTTTTCCGCTACGGTGTGGTATAATGATGCAAAGAAACGGAGGCGCTTTTATGGCAAAGCTGTATTTCCGCTACGGAGCGATGGGCTCGAGCAAGACCGCGAACGCGATCATGGTGCAGTATAACTACGCCGAGCGCGGACAGAACGCGCTCATGGTCAAGCCGCGCGTGGACGACCGCGACGGCGATCACGTCGTCGTCTCGCGTTCCGGACTGCGCGCTGACTGCGTCTATATGGAGGAGCTCGGCGGCGTGGACGTCAAAAAGTACGACGCCGTCATCGTCGACGAGGCGCAGTTTCTGACGAAGGCGCAGGTCGAGGAGCTCGTGCGCATCGTGGACGAGGAAAACGTCCCCGTCGTCGCCTACGGACTGCGCGCCGACTTCAAAGGCAACCTTTTCGAGGGCAGTCAATGGCTGCTCGCGTGGGCGGACTCCATCGAGGAGGTAAAAACGATATGCTGGTGCGGCAGGAAAGCCACCTGCAACGCACGTCTGCTGAACGGCAAGGTCACGAAGACCGGCGAACAGGTCGTCATCGGCGGCAATGAAAGCTACACGAGTCTCTGCCGCAAGCACTGGGCGAAAGGCCAGCTCGGGCCGGAAGACTGATCCCGCACCGCTGAGAAAGTCGGGGGATTCTTCGGGCATCGCCCTCAGAATGACAGACAAAAGCGGCTCCGCACGGAGCCGCTTTTATTATGCCGCTTATTATCCTATGCCGGGGTAGACGTGCTTGCCGTTGCGGCGGACCTCGAAGTGGAGGTGGTAGCCGTAGGCGCGTCCGGTCTGCCCGACCGCGGCGATGACCTGACCCTTATCGACCTTCTCGCCGACGTGAACGTAGAGCGCGCTGCAGTGAGCGTAAAGCGTCTGTTCTCCGTTGGAGTGGTTGATAATGATATGGTATCCGTAACCGCTGCTGCCGTATGTGACCGTAGTGACGGTGCCTCCGTCGGCAGCCATTATCGGCGTTCCCTTCGGACACGCGATATCGACGCCGGTGTGGAACTCCCTGCCTCTGTAGCCGTATCTGCTGGATACGTAGCCGCCGGATACCGGTCTCATGTAGTTGCCGGTGGATACTCCTCCGCCGCCTCCCGTGGACTTGGTACCGACGAGGATCTTTTCGTCGACGACCTTCTTGATCGTCTTCTCGGAAACAACGACCTCTTCGATCAGTTCGCCGTCGATGTAGACGAAGTCGGAGACGATCTCCTTCAGCCCGTTCTCGCCCTTCTGCTCGACCTTCGTCGTGCCGGCAGCGAGCGTTTTCGTTCTGGTTTTGACAGTCTTATATTTTATCGTCTTCTGGTAGCTCTTGCGGATAACCGTCTTGACGGAAAGCTTGCCGTCGTTCTTCGCGACGTTGATATCCGTGCCGACGACCAGCTCTTCGGGAAGGTCGGGGTTGAGCTCCTTCAGCGCCTCGACGGTGGTGTCGTTCATCATAGCGATGTTCTCAAGCGTGTCGCCCGCCTGGATACGATAGCTCTTGTAGCCCTCAACGTCGCCGATTATGGATTTGAGGTCCTCTTCGCTGCAGAGCAGTCCGGCGGGGTAAAGCCCGTAGACCGTCTCGGTCTTCTGCGTGAAGGCAACGGTCGCGCCCGCCTCCGTCTGCTTCGCCTGATAAGGCGCGAGCACCGAAGCAATAGAGTTATCGATCGTTTCTTTGTCGCGGCAGACCGCCCACAGCTCGCCGTCCACGTAGAGACCGTAGGCGTCGACTATGCTCGTGCCGGAGAAGCGAAGGATCTTATCGATCATTTCATAAGTAGTGGATATATCGGCCGACGACGAGGTCGTGAACTCGTACTTTATGTCAAGACCGAGCTTGTATTCGCCGTTAGTTCCGAGCGAAACGCGCTCCTCGACCATTCGGACGGATTCGTCGAATTGGTCGATGCTGCTGACCGCGCCGATATTCTCGCCGTTGACTATGACCGCAACGCTGTTCATCGCGTAGGCATTCGCCGCGTAGATGGAAGTGAACAGCACTATACTGAATACCATTGCGACCGTTATAATGAAGCGGGCGTGCAGCTTGACGCTGTTCGCCGCCCACGCGAAGAAACCCCGCTCCGAAACTCGCTCGCCTACTGCGGTGAGCTTATTCTTCGCCGCAGTCAATATCCGCTTGCGCGAATCCTTCGAGAACAGACCGAAGAATGCTTTGAAATCCCTGCCTATTTCGGAAAAGAAATTTTTAGTCTCGTTGATCGCCTTGTTATCTGCAGAACGAACTTTCGCGAAAAAACGCTTGACAGCAGCAATATCCTCGCCGAAGTGCTGCCTGAACCAAGAACCGATCTTCTTGAAACCTCTGCCGCAGGCGGCAAACATATTGCCAAAGGCGGCCTTGGTTTTTCTGAATCCTCTTCTAAACATCTTCCTGATGTTCTTGAAGAACGCCGTCAGGCCCGTGGAAGATCCGTTCGAAGCGTGCGCAGGCGAATACTTCACCGCGCGTGCGCCGTATTTATTTGTAATGTTGTTATCAAGCACGATATATCCACCTTTTTTACCGGCGATGATCCGCCGTTTCCCGCGAACGGGAGTGTTTTCGTACTATACTATTATAACCGTTTGTAACTATTTTGCAATACTTTTGATACTTTTTCGGGAATATGCACAATCACAACTTCTATATTTCCACAAAACATAGCGAATATTAACAATAAAAGTTACAAACCGTTCCCGATTTGTAACTTTTTTGTTACAATTTTGTGTAAGGATTTCAGCAATTTCTTCTAATGATTATTATGCCGGCTGCTCCGTTTTTTCGGCGACGCGATCGAGCGCGCGGTTGCGGAAGTAGAGCGCGATATCCGTACCGACCATCAGCAGATTAAGCACGTAAAACGCGAAAACATAGGTGATATTGCCGGTGATTATCTTCGCCGCGATGCCGCAGACGTAGCCAAAGAATATAAAGCACAGGAAAAGCAGACTCTTCCCTTTCGCCGTGCGCGCGCGGTATGATTTGATTATCGACGTCGGCCATGATACACCGAAGAGTATCACCATTGCCGCTTCAAGTATTTCAGCCATTAAGCTCCACTTCCGATCGTTCGTTATCTGATGCTATCTGACGCGCCGGCCGTCGATGAAAACCATCGCCGGTTTCGCGGCGACGGTCTCGAACGGATCCTCGGCGAATACGGACATATCCGCGTCCAGACCGACGGCGAGGCGGCCGATTCTGGACTCGAGACCGAGCGCCTTCGCGGGATTGACCGTGACCGCGCGGAACGCGTCGCGTTTGGAAAGACCGGCGCGCACGGCGATCTGCACGGAGGTCAGCAGATGCTGTATCGGCACGACGTTGTGATCGGTCGTTATCGAAACGGAGACCCCGGCGGCGGCAAGCTCGGCGGCGGTGGAATCCGACTTCGAGCGCAGCTCCGGCTTGCACCGGTCGCTTATTATCGGGCCGACGAAAACGTCGATACCACGGTCGGCAAGACGCTTCGCGATGCAGGCGGCGTCGGTGCCGTGGACTATTTTCAAATCCAGCCCGAACTCGTCGGCGATACGGATCGCGGTGAAGATGTCGTCCGCGCGGTGCGCGTGGAAATGCGCGGAGATCTCACCCTTCAGCAGCGGGATGAGCGCCTCGCTCTTCATATCGAAGTCTGGCTCGTCCTCGTCTTCGTCGGCGGCGGCCCTGCCCTGCTTTTCCATATACTTCTTCGCTTTGAAAAGCGATTCTCTGATTATCGCCGCGGTCGCCATGCGGGTCATCGGCGCCTGCTTCTGACCGTTGTAGACCGTTTTCGGATTTTCTCCGAGCGCGAATTTGACAGCGACGGGGTTCTTGATTATCATGTCGTCGACGCAGTCGCCGAAGGTCTTCACAGCGACCATCTGCCCGCCGACGGGATTAGCGCTGCCCATGCCGGTAACAACGGAGGTCACGCCGTAATCGAGCGCTTCGGAGAAACATCTGTCCATTGGGTTGACGCCGTCTATCGCGCGGAGCTGCGGAGTGGCGGGGTCGGTCTCCTCGTTGCCGTCGGCGCCCTCAAAGCCGAGGGAATCCTCCCACATTCCGAGGTGCGTGTGCGGATCTATGAATCCGGGCAGTAAGAAACCGCCGGCAGCGTCATACTCCTCACCCTCAAAGTGAGGGAGCGCCTCGGTCATCCTGCCTATCCCGCTGATCTTTCCGTCGCGGGCGGCAAGCCAGGCGTTCTCCATAACGTCGCCGTCGGGCATAAATACTTTCGCGTTTTTTATAAGCATACTATCTTCTTCTCGAGTAACTTCCGTGCTTAACGTCTCTGCTGCGCTTGAAGTCGCTCATCTTCTCCTCACTCAGTTTCTTGAACTTCGCCATCATTCCCTCGAAATCCGCGTCGTCGGTTATCTCCGGAGTCCAACCGCCGTCGAAAACGGGCGGCTTTTTGGCAGGCACGGGCGCCGGCGCGGGCTTCTCCTCGCGGCGCTTGGGCGGTTCCGGCGCGGATTCGGCCGCCTGCTTCATCGAAAGGCCGATCTTGCCTTTGTCGTCGATGCCGATCACCTTGACCTTGACGGTCTGCTTGTCCTTGACGAACTCGTTTATGTCTTTGACGTAAACGTTGGCCACCTCGGAAATATGCACCATTCCGGATTTTCCATCCGGAAGCGCGACGAAAGCGCCGAAATTGGTTATTCCGGTCACCGTTCCCTCAAAAATATCACCGACGTTTATTGGCATATATCAGTTTTTCCTCCTACGCATCACGGGAGATCCGTGTAGATGATCTCGTCCGGATAAACGTAGTTGAGCGTTTCGCGCGCGATACGTTCCACGTTCTCCTTCGTCGCGCCTTCCTGAAGGGTTATCTCCTTTTCCGCGATCTCCATTTCGATCGCGGCGTTCTCCTTCTCGATGTCGGCGAGACGGGCGCGCATCTGGGAGATGCCTATCTGCAGCTTGACGATCGTGTAGCAGACAAAGCACAAGAAAAGCACCACTGCTATTCTAAGCAGCATGCCCTTTCTCTTTACGCCTTTTTTCGCTCTCGAAGCCATCTGCGTTTTCTCCTCGCGATTTTACGCCTGATTCTTCCGGATTTTAACCTATACGCTTTCATTTTAATGCATGCAGTAAAAAATATCAAGGGTTTTGAGAAAAATTTCGCGATTTTTTTCGCCGCTGAAACTACAGGATTCAAAACGTGCGCGCAGACAAATCTCCATACGCTCGCCGTGAAACGGAAATACGCTGCAAACGCACGCTTTGTCGGCTGCCCGAAAAGCCGCCTGAAAACGAATCCGCCGGCGAATGCGCATGCGAACCACAGCAGGCGAAGAGCGCCGTCCGCGTACGCGAGCAGCAGCAAAAAGAAACCCGCCGCCGCGAATATGCTCCAACCGAGATCGGCGGCAAAGAGGGCTTTTTTATTCGGTCTTCGCGCAGAATTCCACCCGTTTATCACCTCAAGCGCGAACTCCGCTGCAGCTCCGTAAACCGCGAGCCGCAGCATATTGACCAGCACCGCGCCGGTATCGTCAAAGAACTGCATCAGCGAAACAACTTCTTAAAGAAGCCCTTTTCAGTGCCGGCGTCGGTGTATTCAAGCATTTTTATCAGTCCTTCGACCTCCGCCTCTCCGCTCGACGTGTCAAGCCGTCCGAGCTTCAGGCCGGCGCCGGCGATAACAAGTCCGCCAAGCGCGGTTTTCATCACCATCCTGCTATCATCATAACTCACCACGTCTTCAACGCCGGTAAGAGTCATCTTCTTTCTGCGCACGATTGACAGATCGTGCGACTTTTCAGTTATGCTTTCAGCCATTTCGCCGCGCCCCCTTGAATTCAGGCGTAAAAATCCGCCGTTCATAAATACAGACACCTATACTTATGAACAGCGGCGGGCGCTTATTCTATTCTATTTATTTATCCTTGCCTCAATCAGCCCTCGATGATCCGGTACATCGACGGCGCATCCGCTTTCGCGGCGGTCGGCGCAACGGAGAGTATCTCCGCTTTCACCTTTCCCGTGCCGAAGGAAACCTCGATTATATCCCCGACCTTGACCTCGTGCGACGGCTTGACGCTTTTGCCGTTTACGCTCACTCTGCCTCCGTCGCACGCGGTATTGGCGACGGTGCGCCGCTTGATAATGCGGCTGACTTTCAGAAACTTGTCTACTCGCATATTGCCTCCGTGTGATAAAAGCGGCCGGAGCTGTCGCTCCGACCGCCTTTAACGAATATTGTCTTAATTATTTGACAGCATCCTTGAGGGCCTTGCCGGCCTTGAAAGCGGGAACTTTGGACGCCGGAATCTTGATGGCTTCCTTGGTTCTGGGGTTGAGGCCCTTTCTGGCGGGGCGCTTTCTGACTTCGAAAGTGCCGAATCCGACGAACTGGACCTTGTCGCCCTTCTTGAGGGCCTTCTTGATGCCGTCGAGAGTGGCGGCGAGGGCCTTCTCGGCCTTAGCCTTCGGCAGGTCAGCTTCCTTGGCGATGATCGCAATGAGTTCAGTCTTGGTCATGGTTTGATTTCCTCCTTCAAAATTAACCGCACGTGCGGTTTGTTAACTTCTTCAAGGGCTTGTCCGAAGTATTATTCTTCGTTTCCCTTGTAAGATATGATATACCAATTAACAGCTTTTGTCAATACTTCTTCTGGCTCAATTTCAAATTTTTTTGCTAAAGTAACAAGATTTATGAGCATTTTTCCCATAATTTGCTCTTTTTCGGCCTGCTCCGCCTGCAAATAATCCTTCAAAAGCGCGGAAGTGTTATCGGCAACATCCTCCGGTGCGCCGAGGTCGGCGCCGGCCTTTTCCGCACGCTTGATGACTTTGTATGAACGCATCAGCGCGGGAAGCGATTTCGGGACGTCCTCAAGACGCTTTTTGCCGTCCGTCTGGCCTTTCGTGCGGATCTTTATATCCTCCCAATTCTCGAGCACCTTTTCCGGCGTATCCGCCGAAACGTCGCCGAAAATGTGCGGATGGCGTACGACGAGCTTTTCGCACACCTCGGTGATGACGTCGTTTATATCGAAACGCCCCGCCTCGCGCTCCATCTGCGCGTGGAAAAGCACCTGGAGCAGCACGTCGCCGAGCTCTTCGCGTAGATTTGCGGTGTCGTGATTATCGATCGCTTCGCACGCCTCGTAGGTCTCCTCGATGAAGTTCTTGCGTATGCTCTCGTGCGTCTGCGCGCGGTCCCACGGACAGCCGTTTTCGCTGCGCAGCAGCGCCATTATGTCAACGAGGTCCTGAAACCCGTATTTTTCTTTTACAAGTCTTTTCGCTTCTTCGGTCATTACGCGCACCCTCTATCTGTAAGTCTTGTCGACGAGCTTCTCCATCTCGAAGATCGCTTCCTCGACGTCGAGCGTCTTGTATTCGCCGTCCTTGTAAAGCACCTCGCCGTCGACCATCGTCAAGCGGACGTCGGCCGCGCGCGCGGACTGAACTATCGCAACGGTGGCGTTATAGGTCGGATGCATATGCGGCGCGTCCGTTCCGACGAGCGCGATATCGGCGCGCTTGCCGACCTCGAGGACGCCGGTATCCGCCCTGCCCTGCGCCTTCGCGCCGGCAGCGTTCGCGAGCGCGAACGCCTGCGAGGCGGGCAGCGCCTGCGGATCGCGGCGGAAGCCCTTCGCGCACAGCGACGCGAGGTGGAGTTCGGTGAACATATCGGTGTTGTTGTTCGACGAGCAGCCGTCCGTTCCGAGACAGACGTTTACTCCGGCGGCGAGCATATCGGTAACGCGGGCGACGCCGCTGCCGAGTTTCAGATTGCTGGAGGGGTTGTGCGCGGCGGAGGCGCCGTTCGCCGCCATGATCGCGATATCCTCGTCAGTCAGCCAGACACAGTGCGCGGCGAGAACGGGAGACCTGAAGCAGCCGCACTTCTCGAGGAACGCCGTCGGCGTAAGACCGTGGCGCTCTATGCATTCGCGGTGCTCGGTTTCGGTTTCGGAAACGTGGACGTGAAGCACCGCCTTCTTCTCAAGCGCGTAATCCGCCATCGCGCGGCAGATCGCTTTGTTGTTCGTGTATTCGCTGTGGAGGCAGGCGTCGATCTTCACGCGGCCTTCGCCCGCGCCGTCGAACCTGCCGAAAAGCTCCTCCGTCTCGCGAAATGAAACGAGCTTCGACGCGTCGGTCTCCGCGAACGCGGAAACGCCGCGGGAAATATTCGCCTTTATGCCGCTGTCGAGTACGGCGGAAATAATTTCGTCGCAGAAATAGTACATATCGGAGAAGGACGTGGTTCCGCCCGAAATCATCTCCGCGATCGCGACGCGGGACGCCCATTTTACGAGCTCGGGAGTCAGCTTGTCCTCGGCGGGAAATATCTTCTCAAAAAGCCACGGCTGGAGCGCCATATCCTCCGCGTATCCGCGGAAAAGCACCATCGGCAGATGCGCGTGCGCGTTCACGAAGCCGGGAACCGCTATCGCGTTTTTGCCGTCGATAATCTCGTCGTATCCGGCCGGCTCCGGCGCGCCGATATAGTCGATGACCCTGCCGTCGACGCCGATGCATCCGCGCACCTCTCCGGAGGGGGTTATGACGGTAACGTTTTTGATGAGTTTTTTCATATTATCACCTTTCCGCCGCGAACGCGGCAAAGCGTCGTTTCTAAAAAATTATTATACCAAATCCTGCGCGGCTTTTCAAGTGGATTCTTCCATTTTTATCCCGAAGCACCGGAGCGAATAATTTTACGCTTTAATCCGTAAAAATTTTCATTTTTGCTATTGCCATTTTTTGATATTATGCTATACTATTATGATAGGTGTGGTAGTTTCGTCACAAAAGCATACCATATAAAGAGCGCGAAACCCCGACCGCGAAAGGACCTGATATCTATGAGAAACTACAAAGTCGGAATAATCGGCGCGACCGGTATGGTCGGTCAGCGCTTCATCACACTGCTCGACAAGCACCCGAATTTCGATATCGCGCTGCTCGCCGCCAGCTCCCGCTCCGCGGGAAAGCCCTACGGCGAACTGATGGAAGGCCGCTGGAAGCTCGCCTCCGCGATGCCGGAAAGCGTCAAGGATATGGTGGTGCTCGACGCGGAGCAGGATATCGATAAGATCGCCTCCTCGGTCGATTTCGTCTTCTGCGCTGTCGATATGCCGAAGGCGGAGATACGCGAGCTCGAGAACAAGTACGCCATGCGCGAATGCCCCGTCGTTTCCAACAACTCGGCGCACCGCCTGACGCCCGACGTTCCCATGCTCATCCCGGAGATTAACCCGCACCACGCGGAGATAATACCCGTACAGCGCGCGCGGCTCGGCACGAAGCGCGGCTTCGTCGCAGTCAAGCCGAACTGCTCAATCCAGGGATACGTTCCCGCGCTTTCGCCGCTGCGCAGGTTCGGGCTGAAATCCATCGCCGTCTGCACCTATCAGGCGATAAGCGGCGCGGGCAAGACGTTCGCCACCTTCCCCGAGATCGCGGACAACGTCATCCCCTACATCGGCGGCGAAGAGGAAAAGAGCGAAGTCGAACCGCTCAAGATCTGGGGCTCGATTGCCGACGGCGAGATAAAGCTCGCCTCCTCCCCCGTCATCACCGCGCAGTGTGTGCGCGTGCCCGTTTCCGACGGACACCTCGCGGCGGTCTTCGCTTCGTTTGAGAATCCCCCGTCCTTCGACGAGGTCAAGGAGATATGGAAGAACTTCAAGGGGCGTCCGCAGGAGCTGAAGCTCCCCTCCGCGCCCGAGCAGTTCATCACCTACTTTGAGGAAGACAACCGCCCGCAGACCGCGCTCGACCGCGACATCTACGGCGGCATGGGCATCACCGTGGGACGTCTCCGCGAAGATAACCTCTTTGATATGAAGTTCGTTTCCCTCTCACACAACACGCTGAGAGGCGCCGCGGGCGGAGCCGTGCTCATGGCCGAACTGCTCTGCGCCGAGGGTTATATCGACTGACGCTGCAATTTTTACGAAAGGCAGAACAGATATGAAAAAGACTGTATTTAAGGGCTCGGGCGTAGCTATCATCACCCCGTTCATCGACGGCGGCGCCATCGACTACCCCGCGCTCGAAAGGATACTCAACTACCAGGTCGAGAACGGCACCGACGCGGTCATTATCTGCGGAACGACCGGCGAACCCTCGACTCTGACCGACGCCGAACACCGCAACGCCATCAGCTTCGCGGTGAAGACCGTCGCCGGCAGGATACCCGTCATCGCCGGAACCGGAAGCAACGACACCGCCTATTTCCTCGAGCTCTCGCAATACGCCGCGGAAGCCGGCGCGGACGCGCTGCTCGCCGTCACTCCATATTACAACAAATGCTCGCAAGCCGGGCTCGTCAAGCACTTCGAGTGCGTCGCGGACAGAGTGGATATCCCGATGATACTCTACAACGTCCCCTCCCGCACGGGCGTCAACATACTGCCCGAGACCTGCGCGGAGCTTGCGAAACACCCGAATATCGTCGCAATCAAGGAGGCCTCCGGCAATATTTCGCAGATAATGCGCACCGCTTACCTCTGCGGCGACGACCTGCAGATCTATTCCGGCAACGACGATCAGATCGTGCCGATCCTCTCGCTCGGCGGCATAGGCGTTATTTCCGTCCTCGCCAACTGCCTGCCGCGCGAAACGCACGATATCTGCCAATACTGGTTCAACGGCAAGCTCAAGGAGTCCCTCGCGCTGCAGATGAAGTTCCATCCGCTTATCGAGGCGCTCTTCTGCGACGTCAACCCCATCCCCGTCAAAGAAGCGATGAAGCTGCTCGGCTGGTGCGACGGTTCGCTCCGTATGCCGCTGACGAAGATCTCCGGCAAGAACGAGGAACGCCTGCACGTCGAGCTCGCGAACGCCATGCCCGAGGCGCTTATCGTCTGACGGCAACGAAAAGGAAGTTTAAGATGAAGATTCTGATTTGCGGCGCCGCGGGCGCTATGGGCAGGGCGGTCGCCGCCGTAGCCCGCGAATACGGACACGAGCCGGCAGCCGGCGTCGACAAGGTCGCCGCCGAGGTCGGCTTCCCCGTCTACTCCGATATTTCGGAGGCGCCGGGAAAATACGACTGCGTTATCGACTTCTCCCACCCCTCCCTGCTGAAAAGCATAATCGACTACGCCGTTAAAACGAAAACGCCCGCGGTCATCGCGACGACGGGCATTTCTGACGAGCAGGTCGAATATATGCGGAATGCGTCCGCGCAGGTGCCGGTATTCTTCTCATACAATATGTCTTTCGGCGTCAACCTGCTCGCGGGGCTCGCGAAGAAGGCGGCGTCGATACTTTACGATTCCTTCGATATCGAGATAGTCGAGATGCACCACAACCGCAAGCTCGACGCGCCCAGCGGGACAGCGATAATGCTCGCGGACGCCATCTCCGGCGCGCTTCCGGAGGAGCCGGTCTACGTCTACGACCGCCACTCCCGCAGGCAGAAGCGCGACAAGAAAGAGCTTGGAATCTCCTCCGTGCGCGGAGGCACGATAGTCGGCGACCACGAGGTCATCTTCGCCGGCAAGGACGAGGTCGTCACGCTGAAGCATACCGCGCTTTCGCGCGATATCTTCGCCGTCGGCGCGGTCAAGGCCGCGCAGTTCATCTCCGCCAAGGAAAACGGTATGTACTCGATGGACGATATGATCGGCGAGTAATCAATCAATAATACGATACATTAAAGCGGAGCAGGGTTTTCCCTGCTCCGCTTTTGCTCGTGTTATCCTATTCCTGCTCGCGCTTGAGCTGCTGAAGCTCCGCCATGAAGCTGTCTATGTCGCGGAACTCCTTATAGACCGAGGCGAAGCGGACGTAGGCGACCTCGTCGATGTCGCGCAGCTTTTCCAGCGCCAGCTCGCCGATACGCGAGGATTCGACCTCGCGCAGCAGTGAGTTCTGCAGCGACGCCTCGATATCGAATACGGCGCGCTCGATGCGCTCCGTCGGCACGGCGCGCTTGCCGCAGGCGATCAGCATCTGCCGCAGAAGCTTCTCCGCACTGAACGGCTCGCGGGAGCCGTCCTTTTTGATGACGATTATCGGTATGCGCTCGATCGCCTCATAAGTCGTGAAGCGTTCGCCGCATTTCAAACATTCCCTGCGGCGGCGGATGCGCTCGCAATCGTCGGTCGGGCGGGAATCAATGACCTTGCTGTCCTCCCAAGCGCAGAAGGGGCATTTCATGCCTTTCATAAAGGTTCCTCCGTCATCTTAATATTGAGACGGCTGACCGAAGCCAGCCGTCCGTGCGTGATTCAGTTCTTCTGGAGCTTGACCCACAGCGGTCCGGAAATGAACAGCGTGGAGAGCGTGCCGACTATAATGCCGACAAGCATCGGGAACGCGAAGCTGATAATGGATTCGATGTTGAAAACGATGGACATAACTGCGACGGTACCGATTGCTATGGAGGTCGTTATAGTCGTGTTTATCGTTCTCGTCAGCGTTTCGTTCATACTGTCGTTGACAAGCTTGGCGTAATCGACTCTGCCGCGGCCGAGTTTCGCTTTGTTCTCGCGGACACGGTCATAGATAATGATCGTGTTGTTGATCGCGTAGCCGAGGATGGTCAGCATGACGGCAATGAAATTCTCGCTCAGGGAGCTGCCCATTATCACGAAGGTCGCGAACACGAAAGAAAGCGATACCAGCAGCGAAACTATCGCGCAGAAACCGGCTCTCCAGCCGCCTATCTTGCGGAAGCGGATCGCTATGTAGATGAGCATCAGACCGACCGCGATGAGCACCGCGATCAAGCTCTTGATGAGGGTTTCTTTACCCATCGAAGCGGAGACGCTGTTCGAGCCCGCGTTGGTGAAGGTAACGTCGGGGTACGCCTTTTGAATTGCCTCCTTCAGCGCGGCTTCCTCTTCGACGTTGACCGCGTAGATATCGGCTTCGGTCTTGGTCGAAGCGGCGGCGTCTTCGGCGGCCTCGCCGTCTTCATCATCGGTGGTCGTAACCTCTCCGTCTTCGGCGCCCGTGGTGGTGACTTCGCCGTCTTCGGCGCCCGTGGTGGTGACTTCACCGTCGTTTGCAACGTATACTTCGGGGTTCTCCACCTTTTCTCCGGCGTTGGTATCGCCGACGACCGGGGCATCGCCGATAGGAGTTTCTTCGCTGCTCGCGGCGGCGTCTTCTTCGCCCGCGGCCGCGGGTTCGTCATTTACCTTCGTACCGCCGCGGTTGGCGACGCTTATGGTTATCATTTTGTTGCCGGAGGAATCGGTGTTTTCCTGAACGGTAACGTCTCTGCCGAGCGTGCCTTCCGCGATGCTCTCGATGTTCTTGAGATCGACGGTGCCGCCGGTGTAGCTGTACTTGAGCAGGGCACCGCCGGTAAACTTGATGTCAACGCCGATGCCGCTGATGAACGCCATCGCTATCGTAACGACGTAGACGACCGCGATACAAAGCACGAACCACTTGCTGTTTTTGCAGAAATCATAATATCTCTTACGCATTTTTCGCACCTCCGTAAAGGGTCACCTTGCGGAAGACCTTGAACTTGGAAATGCCTCTCAGCATCAGTCTGGAAGCGAAAACGCCCATTACGAAGTTCAGCAGAACGCCGACTCCGAGGGTGAAGCCGAAGGACTTGATCGTGCCGCTGCCCATTATGAAAAGGATGAACGCGACGATGAAGGTCGTTACGTTGCCGTCCAGAATGGAGCTCCACGCCTTCTTGTAGCCGGCTTCGATAGCGCCGTCGATGGTCCTGCCGGCGACGACTTCTTCCTTGATTCTCTCGGCGGTGATGACGTTGGCGTCAACGCCCATACCGACAGCAAGAATAATACCGGCAAGGCCGGGCAGCGTCAGCGTCTGCGCAGCGAACATCGGCAGCACGAAGATGAAGCCGTTGATCGCAAGTATGGTGCAGGCGACCTGACCGACGATCGAGATGATCGCGACGAGTCCGGGCACCTTGTATCTCCAGAGCATGAAGAGCGCGATGAGCCCGAGCGCGATTGCCGCGGAGAGAAGCATAACGTCAAGCGCGTCTTCGCCGAGCGTCGGGCTGATGGTGGAGTAGGTCTCGACCTTCAGCGAGAAGGGCAGCGAACCGGCGTTGATCTTGTCCGCCAGCGCCTTGACCTCGGAATACTCCTTGAAGCTGCCGCTGATGGACGCTCTGCCGTTGGTTATCGCCTCGTTGACGACGGGGGATGAGATCAGCTCGTCGTCGAGATAGATGCTTATCTGCTTGCCGACGTTGGCGCTCGTAGCGGTCGCGAACTTGGTCGAACCCTCGCTGTTAAGGTCGAGGGAAACGATATACTGCGCGTTCTGCTGGTCATAGCCCGCAGTCGCCTGGTTGACGTCCGCGCCGGTCAGAACAGTCTCGCCGTTAGGGTCCTTAAAGCTCAGCAGCGCGGTCTCGCCGATTTCCTTTATGGCAGTCTCGGGATCGAAGTTCGATTCGTCGGCTTTCCACGGGAAACGTACGATGATGCGGTCGGCGGAATAGTCCCCGATGACTTCGCTGTCGGAGATTCCCTTGTCGTCAAGACGCTGCTTGAGTATCGTTATCGCACCGTCTATGTTTTCGTCGGTAATTTCTTCGGTCGTATCAGGTTGGAACGTGGCGTCCACGCCGCCGCGGATGTCTATTCCCCACCTGATCTTGCCCGCTCCGGAAATGCCGGACGACATATCACCGTAGTATCTGTACAAGCCGAAAAAGGCCACGTAAGTCAGAAACAGGATAGCCGCAAGCACGATAAAGAAGACGGGCTTTGCTTTTTGTCTCATTTGACTTCCCCTCCGAATAATTCGGTTTTACGCGCTCGGCGGATTTTTCCGTCGGGCGCGATTTTATTGATAATAAACTATCAAATATACATTATATAGTAGGTCCGGGTGTTTGTCAATCGTTTTTTTGCCGATTTCGTTTATTCCGCGACCTTTACGGGACAAAAGTCCGCGCATATACTCGAAACGAGCTTGTATTCCACTCCGTCGTAAGTGAATCCGTCGCGAAATTCGCTGTCGCGGACGTGGATATGCCCGAAGTAGCAGCGGCGCACGCCGTACTTCGCAAGCAGGTCGGCGACCTCGACGCACGCGGTTCCGGAAAAGACCGGCGGATAGTGCAGGAACGCGACGCGCTCCATCCCCTCCTCAGCGGAGGCGAGGGACGCTTCAAGCCGCATAAGCTCGCGGTTGAAGACCTTTTTGTCAAGCTCAGTCGGCTGATTATAGAGCCAGCCGCGCGTTCCGCAGAGGTTGACACCGCCGCGAACGTAAGAGTTGTTATGCAGGAATTTTATCGTCGTCAGGCCGTTTTCGTCAATGAATCCGGTCATCTTTTTGACCGTAGTCCACCAGTAGTCGTGGTTGCCCTTGACGAGCAGTTTTTCGCCCGGCAGCTCGTCGATGAAGCGGAAGTCCGGAAGCGTCTGCGGCAGGTCCATCCCCCACGAAAAGTCGCCGGCGAGCACTACGGTGTCGTCCGGCCCGACGGTCGCGAGCCAGTTCACCTTCAAGCGCTCCTCGTAGTTCTGCCAGCCGTTGAAGACGTTCATCGGCTTGTCGGTGCCGAAGGAAAGGTGCAGGTCGGCTATGGTGTATACCGCCATCCGCTCACCTCTGCTCAAGCACGACGTCCGCCATCTCTTCGGGGCGGCATACGCCGGTGAAGCGTACCGCCTTATCCTTCAGCGCGGAAATGCGGGCGGGCGCGGGAACGCCGGTCTTCGCCTCGAGGCGTTCGATAAGCTCGAAGGGCGCGCCTTCGGCGCTCTCCCCTATCGCGCCGAGCACGGCGGCGGGGAATTTATACGGCGAGGCGGTGGAGGCGATCACGCAGGGGCGTTCGTCGCCCGTCGCGGCGCGGTAGTCGCCGCAGACCTTTATGCCGACGGCGGTGTGGGTATCGGGCAGATAGCCGGTTTCCGAGAAGGTCTTTCCGATCGCCGCGGACGTCTCCGCGTCGTTCGCGCAGGAGCCGAAGAAAAGCTCCGACGCGCGGCGTTCCATCTCATCCGTAACACCGTAGCTTCCGGTTTCGGTTAGTGACTTCATGAAGCCGCGCACCGCTTCCGCGGAGCCGTCGGCCAGGTAGCTGAGCAGGCGCTCGAGGTTCGATGAGATGAGTATATCCATCGACGGCGATTCGGTGGTGTAGAACTCGCGGTTCTTATCGTATTCGCCGGTGGCGAAGAAGTCTGTCAGCACGCGGTTTCTGTTGGAGGCGCAGACGAGCTTGTTTATCGGCGCGCCCATCATCTTCGCGTAGTAGGCGGCGAGGATGTTGCCGAAGTTGCCGGTCGGCACGACGACGTTGAAGCCGCCGTCAAGCGCCGCGCCCTGCTTTTTCAGCTGCGCCCACGTGTGAACGTAGTAGGCAATCTGCGGCACGAGGCGTCCCCAGTTTATCGAGTTCGCGCTGGAAAGGACTTCGCCGCGCGCGGCGAGTTTTTCCGCGATCGCCGGGTCCGCGAAGATGCGCTTGACTCCGGTCTGCGCGTCGTCGAAGTTGCCGGCGATGCCGCTGACGCTGACGTTTTCGCCCTCCTGCGTCGTCATCTGGAGCTTCTGCATATCGCTGACTCCGTCGGCGGGATAGAAGACTGTTATCTTCGTGCCTTCAACGCCGCTGAAGCCCTCCAGAGCCGCCTTGCCGGTGTCGCCGGAGGTCGCGACGAGGATATGCACGGTCTTGTCGAGCCCCGTCTTTTTCGCGGCGGCGGTGATGAAGTACGGCAGGATCTGCAGCGCGACGTCCTTGAAGGCGGAGGTCGGCCCGTGCCAGAGCTCGAGCGCGTAGTCCGCGCCGGAAAGCTTCGTGAGCGGAACGACGTCCGGCGTATCGAAGGAGGCGTAGGCGGCGTTCACCATTTCCGCGAGCTCCGCTTCGGTGAAGTCCGTGAGGTACTTTTTCAGCACCGTCAGCGCGGTCTTTCCGTAGTCGCACTCCATTATCGCGGCGACGTCTTCGCCGGTCAGGCGCGGGATGCTCTCGGGAATATAAAGTCCGCCGTCGGGAGCGATGCCGTTGATGATCGCTCTCGCGGAAGAGACGTATTCACTTTCGTTTCTCGTGCTGCGGTATCTCATTTTTTTACCTCCGTAGGTACCGTAAAAAGTGCAACGCGCCGCCGGTTTCAGAATATCTCGTCCTCGCAGCTGAACGCGTTTTCGATGTGGTTTATTTTCAATAGTTTCGGCGGGAGCGACGAATCGTCCAGCCAGACCTCGATAACGTCGAAACGCGGCTGAAGGCGGCGGCCGTCCTGCGCCAGAAAGAGTTTCGCGGCGGTGATGAGCTTGCGCCGTTTCGACTCCGTCACCCATTCGCGCGGCTCTCCTATCGCGTTTTTACCGCGGGCCTTCACCTCGGCGCAGACAAGCATTTCGCCGTGTATCGCGATGAGGTCTATCTCGCCTCCGCGGACGCGGTAATCGCAGGCGATCAGCTCGTAACCGCCCTTTTCGCGAAGCATACGCGCCGCGTATATCTCGCCCCATTTACCGTTCGACGCGGCTCGGGTGTACATGGATCACGCCCTGCCCTTCAAAAAGGTTTTTCTGTGTATATCCAGCACTCCGAAGCGGTCGATCGCGTCGTAATGCCGCTTCGTGCCGTATCCCTTGTGCTGCGCGAAGCCGTATTCGGGAAACCTGGCGTCGTATTCGTACATCAGCCGGTCACGGCTGACCTTCGCGAGTATCGACGCCGCGGCGATCGACGCGCTTGTCGCATCGCCCTTTATCACGCAGCGCGCGGGTACCGAAAGCTTCGGAACGCGGTTGCCGTCGATAAGCGCGAGCTGCGGCTTCGCTCCGAGGGCTTCAACCGCGCGTTTCATCGCCAGCATCGCGGCGTTGAGTATGTTGATCTCGTCTATCTCTTTTTCGTCCGAAAACGCGACCGCCCACGCGAGCGCGGTTTCGGTTATAACGCCGAACAGCTCCTCGCGCTTCGGCTCTGATATTTTTTTGGAGTCGTTTACGCCCGGTATGCGGACTCCCTCCGGCAGAATGACCGCGGCGGCGCAGACCGGACCCGCGAGGGGGCCTCTTCCCGCTTCGTCGACGCCGCAGAGCAGCTCGACGCCTGCTTCGGCACGGATCGCGGAATCGTATTCGAAAAGCGAAGAATTATCCTTCATCTGCAATCGTCCGTTCCCCGTCCGGCAGGTCGAGCGTGATCCTGCCGAGCTTTCCGCCCCTGAAATCGTCGAGCACGAGCTCGGACGCGCGGAGCGTGTCTATCTCCCCGCCCTTGACCATACAGCCGCGGCGGCGGCCGACCGCTTCGAGCATTTCAAAGCCGGCGGCGGCTTCCACTCCGTAGCGCGCGCCGATGAAGTCCGGATAGGCGTCGCGCACGAACTCAAGCAGCTGCGCGGCGAGACCTTCGGTATCGGTTATGCGGTCGGTTATCGCTCCGGTGAAGGCGAGTTTCGGGCCGCTTTCCGCGTCGAGCTTCGGCCAGAGGATGCCGGGGGTGTCCATCAGTTCGGTGCCGTCGGAAAGCGTGAGCCATCGGTTTTCGCGCGTCACGCCGGGGCGGTCCTCCACCTTCGCCTTGCCGCTGCCGACGAGGCGGTTGATGAGGGAGGATTTGCCGACGTTCGGGATGCCCGCAACGAGCGCGCGTATCGCCATTCCGCCCATTCCTTTGGCGGCTCTCGCGTTTATCTTGTCCGCGAGCAGCTCGCGCACGGCGGGCAGCACCTTGTTGACTCCCCTGCCGCCCTTGCAGTCGCAGAAAACGCATTTGTAACCCTGCTTTTTGTAATGCTCCGCCCACTTCGTCGAGAGGTCGGGGTCCGCAAGGTCGATCTTGTTGAAAACAAGGACGCGCGGCTTCGAGCGCGTTATGCGCTCCATATCCGGATTCTTGCTGCTGCGCGGGATGCGCGCGTCGAGTATTTCTATAACTGCGTCAACGAGCGTCAGATCCTTCGCAATCTGCCGCTCGGTCTTACGCATATGTCCGGGGTACCAGTTAATGTTCTCCATAAGGATCGTCTGTTGTCAGCAGTCCCATTTCGGACAGCGGGAATATTCTGAACAGCGCCCTGCCGACTATCGCGTTAACGCTGATACAGCCGAAGGAGCGGGAATCGAGACTCTCGCCGCGGTTGTCGCCCATAACGAAAATATGGTCTTTCGGCACCGTCAGCTTCGCCTGGCCGGAGCTGCGCGTGACGGTCTGGAAGTTGATATAGTCTTCCTTCAGTTCCACGCCGTCAACGTACACTCTCTGCCCGCCGTTTTCCGCGGCCGTGACTTCAACGGTCTGTCCTTCGGTCGCGATCACGCGCTTGATAAGCGGCTTAGAGTATTGTCTGCCGTTGAAGAATATCATGTCTTCGCTCGTGTCGAGAACGACGATATCGCCGGTTTTCGGAGTATAGAAAAGGTTGCTGATGACAACCCTGTCGTCGTTCTGCAGGGTCGGCACCATCGACCTGCCGTCGATGCCGACGATGCGGAAAATGAAGGTGAACAGCAATATAACGACCACGACGGCGAAAATCGCGGACTCCACCCACTCGAAAACGCCGGTGACGGGGTCCTTGCGCTTTTTCTTTTCATCGCTCGGCGCGGGAGCCGTGACAGCGGCGGCGGGAAGATACTCCTCCGACTGCTCCGCGGTTTCGCGCTCTTCCGCTTCCGGTTCCGGATACGAAGGCGCGTCGGCTTCCTCGGGCGCGCGGGCGAACTCCCGCTCGGGCGCGGCTTCCGGCGCGGCCGGAGCGTAATCGGCAGCGATTTCTTCCGCGGCGGGCTCCGCCTGCGGCGCGTCCGGCTTCGCGCCCTCACCGTCGATATCATCAAAGATGGGGTCGGACATAAGCCGCTTCATCGCTTCTTCGTAATCGCCGTATTTTTCTTTGTCGAAATCAGACATAAGAAACCTCTTGAAACATTGCAAAAAGGGGACTTACGTCCCCTTCCCGTTGCTTATTTGAACGACTGCTTCGTCTTGGCCGCCTTACCGACTCTGTCGCGCAGATAATAAAGCTTGCTTCTGCGAACTTTACCCTTTCTCGTGACCTCGATCTTGGTGACCTTCGGGGAATGGAGAAGGAAGGTTCTCTCGACGCCGACGCCGTATGTCACGCGCCTAACGGTGAAGGTCTCGGAAATGCCGCCGTTCTTGCGGGCGATCACGATACCCTCGAAAACCTGGATTCTCTCACGCGAGCCCTCTTTGATCAGAACGTGCACTCTGACGGTGTCGCCGATCGCGAACTGAGGGATCTCCTGTTTGAGCTGTTGCTCAGAAAGCTGTTTTACATAGTCCATATTTATTCTTTCCCTTCCGGAAACTTCATTCTCCCATACTTCGGCGGCTGCTTTCGGCCGCGGGACAGCGGAAATTCCCTTTTATAACCGAGACATAATAACACACAATTTCGAATAAATCAAGTCTTTTTTTCGTTTTTTTGAAAAAAGTTTTCTCCGCCGTCAACGAATATATTATAACACACGTTCGATAGGAAACGACAAGGTTTTTATTTTGTATTGAATTTTTCATACTTCTGTGATAGAATTGACACATATGTAAACTCTTTCAAAAAGGAGTGACGGAACGTGTTGGAAATCAGAGAGGTCAAAACCAAGAAGGGACAAAAGGATTTCGTCCGCTTCCCGCTGAAGCTGTACAAAGGCAACGAATACTTCGTGCCGATGCTTTACGGCGGGGAGTTTGATATCTTCAAGCCGGACTACCCATTCAACAAGGTTTGCGACACCGTCTGCTATATCGCTTATGAGGACGGAAAGACCGTCGGGCGCATACAGGGCATAATCCAGCGCGAGGCGAACGAAAAGTGGGATCAGAAGCGCGTCCGCTTCACCCGCTTCGACTCCATCGACGACGAAAAAGTCTCCGGCGCACTCTTCGCCGCCGTCGAAAAGTGGGCGAAGGATAAGGGCATGGAGGAGTTCGTCGGCCCGCTCGGCTACTCCGACCTCGAGCGCGAGGGCCTGCTGATCGAAGGCTTCGACCAGTTCCAGACCTTCGAGGAGCAGTATAACTACGAATACTATCAGAAGCTGATCGAGGCGCACGGCTTCGTGAAGGATGTCGACTGGCTGGAGCATCAGCTTTACAGCCCGAAGGAAAGCCCGGAAAAGATCATCCGCGTCAGCAACCGCATGCTCGACAAGTACGGGCTGCATCTCTATCAGGCGGATTCCATCAAGGAGCTCGTCGACGAGCACATCAACGGCATCTTCGACGTCATCGAAAAGACGTACGCCCGCCTTTACGGCACCATGCCGCTGAATCAGGAAATAGTCGACAACTACATAAAGGATTTCAAGCTTGTCGTTCGCCCTCACGATATAATGATGATAAAGGACAAGGAGGACCGCACCGTCGGCTTCTCGCTGATGTTCCCGTCGATCTCCGACGCTGTCAGAAAGTCAAAGGGCCGCATGACGCTTCCATTCCTCATCCGCTTCCTGCGCTCCAAAAAGCATCCGAAGGTCATCGACCTCGGTCTCATCGGTATACTGCCCGAATACGAATCCAAGGGCGTCGTGACCGCGATGATCGGACTGCTGATAGACTTTTTGCAGAAGAGCGACCTGCACCACCTCGAAACGAACCTTATGCTCGAGGATAACCACCACATAATCAACCTCATGAAGCACTTTGACAAGGTGCAGAACAAACGCAGACGCTGCTTCAAAAAATCCATTTGAGCGGACTGATAATTTATGAATTATTACGATTTCAAGCTCGTTGACGGGCTGATGCTCGAGAAGTTCGCCGCCAACGGAGCCGCAAAGCTGCAGCAGAACATCAAGCAGATAAACGACCTCAACGTCTTCCCCATCCCCGACGGAGACACCGGCGACAATATGTTCCGCACCATCTCCGGCGGCGTCGCGGAAATGCGCAAGGAGCCGGCTAACTCCGTCTGCAAAAAAGCGCGTGCGCTCGCAAGCGGCATGCTGCTTTCCGCGCGCGGCAACAGCGGCGTTATCCTCTCGCAGATATTCTACGGCATCAGCACCGGACTCGAGGGCGTGGAGACCGCCTCGATAAACGACCTCGCCGCCGCCTTTATCAACGGCGCGAAACGCGCTTACGAAACGGTCGTTTCCCCCGTAGAAGGCACGATACTCACCGTCGCACGGGAATCCGTCGACGATATCTTCCCGCTGATAAACGAAAACACGACTCTCGGCGAATTCACCGATCTCATCATCAAACGCATGAACGCCTCCCTCGCCAACACTCCAGAGCTGCTGGACGTGCTCAAGGAGGCCGGCGTTATCGACAGCGGCGGCGCGGGGCTTTATCTCATCGCGGAGGGCGCTTTCGATGCGATCAAGGGCAACGAGCTTTCGCTCGGCGAAGGCGCGGCGCAGGCGACCGCCGCCGCGGACATATCGCTTTTCGGCAAGGACGATAAGTTCGAGTTCGGCTACTGCACGGAGTTCCTGCTGAGGCTTATGAGTGCGAAATGCGACGTCGACGCGTTCGACGAAAACGTTATAATCGACTATCTTTCCACGATCGGCGACTCGATCGTCGCGTTCAAAAACGACTCCGTCGTAAAGGTGCACGTGCACACGATGACTCCGTCGAAGGCGCTGGAGTTCTGCCAGCAGTTCGGCGAATTCCTCACAGTGAAGATCGAGAATATGATGCTCCAGCACAACGAGCACGAGCTGAAAAAGGCAGCGGAGCTCCCCAAAGCGCAGAAACAGCGCGCGAAGTTCGCCGCCTGCGTCGTGACGAGCGGAAGCGGCGTGATCGAGATCTTCCGCGAGCTCGGCGCGGACTGCATAATCGAAGGCGGACAGGGCAAAAACCCCTCGATAAAGGACTTCATCGAGGCGTTCGACGCGATCAACGCCGACGACATCTTCGTTTTTCCGAACAACTCAAACATCTTTATGGCCGCCGAGCAGGCGGGCCGGCTTTATGAGAGATCGACGATACACGTCATCCCGTCGGTCAATCTCGGCCAGGCTTACGCCGGGCTTTCGATGCTCGACTACAGCTCCGGCGACGCGGAGACGATAAAGCGGAACTTTATCGAGAACATGGACTACGCGCTGACCGGCATGGTCTGCCGCGCGATACGCAGCGTCGAATACAACGACGTTTCGGTCAAAAACAACGACTACATAGGCTTCACCAACAAAAAGATCATCTCCTCTTCCCCCGACAAGACCGAGGCGCTGCGGCTCCTTTGCGACCGCCTCGGCATCGCCGAAAAAGACATCGCCACCGTTTTTTACGGCGCCGACGCCACCGACGCGGATAAGGAAAACGTCCGCGCGCTCTTCGCTTCGCAATACTCCGGCAAGGAGTTTTACGAAATAGACGGCAAACAGGAGGTCTACGACTTCATAGTAATTCTTGAATAGGAGAAAAGTTATGGAAAAATTTGCGATCTTCACCGACACCAGCTGCAATCTGACCAGTGAGCAGCTGAACGAATACGGCATCGAGCCTTCCCTGCCGATGCACATCTATATCGACGATGTCGAATATCTGACAGACCGCGACTGGGGGCAGTTCACGCCGCAGCAGTATTACGACATAGTGAAGAGCGGAGCGCGCTTCCGTTCGTCGCAGGTCTCGTCCGCCGCCTATGAGGAGGCGTTCCGCAAGGCGCTCTCAGAGGGGCGCGACGTGCTCTCGATCTCCTGCTGCAAGGCGCTGTCCAGCTCAGTTTCCGAAAGTATCGTCGCCGGGGAAAAGCTGCGGGCGGAGTTCCCCGACAGGAAGATATACTGCGTCGATTCCTATAACTGCTGCTATTCGCTGGCGATGATGCTCATCGAAGCCGCCAAAAAACGCGACGCGGGAATGAGCATCGACGACGTGCATCAGTGGGTGCTCGACAACAGGAGCCGCTTCAATGAAGCCGGCACCGTCGAGAATCTTTCCTATCTGCGCCGCGCCGGACGCGTCAGTGCCTCCGCCGCCTTCTTCGGCGGGCTGCTGAGCGTCAAGCCGATGATCGTCTACGACGAGACCGGCCACAACGTCGCCGTCGAGAAGGTCAGAGGCAGGAAAGCGTCGCTGACCAGAAGCGCCGAGTTCGTCCGCGACTACGCCGACCTCGACGCGAACAACAACGTCTGCATCGCCCACGCCGACTGCGAAGCCGACGCAAAGCAGGTCGCCAGCGAGATACAGGGTTTCTTCCCCGATAAGAAGATAAACTTCCACTTCGGCTATATCGAGCAGGGCATCGGCTCCTCCGTCGGCCCCGGCACGATAATCCTCGGCTTCTACGGCGACCCGAAGATAAGAGAGCTGAATAAATAAGCAAACACAGTAATACAGTATAAAACGCACGCCCGCGGGCGTGCGTTTTTTCGTTGTATCTGCGCCGTCAGACCGTGATCTCCAATCCGTCGTAGGAAGCTGTGAAGCCCTCACGTTCCGCGATCTTAGACATATCGCGGTAGAGCACATGTACACCGTTATGCGAAAAGTGGTTGAGCACGAAAACTGTGCTTTCGTCCGCGGCGCCGCCTTTTTAATCCTTATATTCTTCAGCCCGTTTTATGTATTCTGCGAAGAACGGCTCTTTTCTCACCGAGTCAAACCATCCCCAGCTGTTCAGCGCTGCACTGATTTCCGACATTGGTCTTTCTCTGAAAATAACAATGTCAAGCACTTCCTTGCTGCCGTTGGACAGCGTAAGGATCCCGCTTCCTTTTTCGGCAG
The DNA here is from genome assembly GCA_017438525.1 of Clostridia bacterium. Lineage (NCBI taxonomy): Bacteria > Bacillati > Bacillota > Clostridia > Clostridia bacterium. The sequence continues at coordinate 49,637 of JAFRVI010000075.1, read as the reverse complement.
TTACGTTTCCGAACAGCCACGGCGCGCCGACGGGCAGCTTTGTTACTTTCGGGATCGCGTTCCATTTCTCGTAGTATGTAAACGCTGTTTCCATATACTGTCTGCCTTTTTCGGTCTTGCCGCAGGCGAACAACACCGCGGCTGCTATAAGGCTCTTTCTCGCGTACGCTCCGTACCATATTTCCGGTACGCCGCCCTCTCCGAAGCTCTCAATAACCCGCATTGAAAATTGATTGTGCGCCGCCGGTAAACATGCGTCAAACCAGTTTGTGGGATTTGCCTCAAACAACGCATGTATCTGTATTTTCAGATTGACAAGTCCCTGACGGATGTAATACTCGTCAAAATCGCGCTTATCCCAAAGCTCTCCGACTTCTTTCTCATCTTTCGTTTTATAGTATTCCAATAGCTCCGCCTTTTTCCTTGAACCTCGCTTGTCCGAAAAAACCACCGTCCTGCCGTAATTATCTTTTACAAACGTGTAGTCTGTATATCCGACGTAGTTTCTTTTCGGGTTTATCAGGTCATAGTGGCGGTGTAACCCGTCATCAAGCGGAAAATATCCTTCGCCTGTCCCTTCGTACTCCGTCAGCTCGTATACGGCGCATAGCGCGTTTTCGGCATAATAGTTTTCTGATCTGATTATACCTACACCTTTTGCGAAAATATATGTCTTTTTGCCGCCGTAATACTCGTGGTATTCCAATTTACCGGTCGTATCGATAGTTACACGCAGGCAGTCGTCAAACTCACCGCAGGCAACTTTGACTTTACCCGCATCTTCACATATCAGCTCCGTTTTTACAGAATCGTCATTGTAATCGTAAAGCTCTTTTACGGTACGGAAGCCCGGGACCCATTGATCCGAATAGACGCAGCCGAAATTGTCAGACAGAAAATCATAGATATAATTGAAAAGCACCTGGTCGTCATATACCGTACCTCTGACACACTTCCATTCAAAAGCGAAATCACGGTTTTCCTGACATACCACGTTTCCGTTTCTTTGGCTGAAAGTTTTATACTCAAAGAAGTTCCAGGTGTTTTCATATTGATCATTTTCGGTTATGCCGTTTTCGTCCATCAGTCTGTCCATAACGGATGAAGCGACCTTTGCGTGCGCCTTCTGCAGTTTTGTTTTTGCGGCGGCAGAAAGCTTTTTTATGTAATCGCGTACATCTATTATTTTTTCCTCGAAATCGTAATATTCGGAACGTACCGCATAAGCCATATCGGCAAAGCTGTGTTCGTCGTAATACAACCGTTCCGTCTCCGAGAAGACTGCAAGCGTTACTTTTTCATCGGATTTGAAAACGACTTTGATTTTTACATCATGATAGACGGACGGATATTCCGACTGCCGCGTATATTCCCACGTATTGTCTTTATCAAGCGGCATCAGGCTGTCGCTTTTCTTAACGTTGTAAGAGGACAAAACTACCGTTTCAACCTCGTCGTTTATGATCTCGCAGAATTTTACCATACCGACACCGCGTTTGTAATACGCGCGGTAGACTTCGGATATGTACGAATCAGCGGGTAACGTTTCCCACAGCTCGCAGTCTTCAAATATGCCTGCGGGAGTATCTACGGTCTCTGTTTTACTTAAAAGCGTTAGCGTCGTTTTATCCGATGCAGTTTTAACGTATCCGACATCTGCGCCCTCAGTAAAAAATATCCCGTCGCAGCATGATGCGTTAGCTAAAATACGATACCAACCGCCAACCGCGGGGGTCCATTCACCTTTATAGTTAAAAAACTGTTCATTTGTCTTTAACGGATATCCGTTCTTTAAAGAAATCTCATATCCGGACGAATATACTCTGAATTTGTATTTGTCTTTTTCTTTATACTTTGTATCGCGCAGCTCGACCAAGTCTTCTGCGTAAAATATGCTCGCGTACTGCACGCTGTTCTTCGGCAGTATTTCCCTTGCCTTTTTAAGTGCCTGCAAGCCCTTTTCGTGTTGTTCCGTTTCAAGATATGCGTTGGCAAGTGCCAGCCATTCGGAACCAAGTGCGATTGGCAGATCTTCACCTGTCAGACGCGGTATCTGCTTGTCGAGGATGAATTCGATCTTTGCCTCACCGGACAGCTTTGCGTCCTCCTTCGAGCATATGAAAGCCGTCGCCTCGTCGTTATGGCCTTTTTCTGCAGCGTCCGCGATGCGCACGACCAGGCTGTCGTTCTTTTTGCCGGGCAGCCACCAGAAGCCGCGCAGAAGCACGTCCGCCATTGCGTGATACTTTTTCTCCGACTCCGGCAGGTCTTCTACGTCCGTCAGAACGTCCTTATACACGAGCTCAAATCCGGTCTTATCCGTTTTGGACGACCATAATTTCAGCTCTTCGACCTTCTTCATCACGCGCTCTGTGAGCGTGTCGTTATAATCTTCGTTTGTCGCCATAAGTTCCCCTCTCAATCTCTTTCTTCCGTCGGATAGATGCCATTTCGCCGTGCCGACTGATATCCTCATTTTGTCCGCTATTTCTGCGACGGAAAGCCCTTCAAAATAGTGTAGAGTTATAACCGTTCTCACTTTTTCAGGCAAAGACTTTATCGCGTTATGCAGCTCTTCCTTTTCGCTCGTGCCTATCAGTGCAACCGTCGGCGAGAAAGTATCGTCCGCCGCGGTATTTTCGTACGCTGAAAAATCCATCCAGCCGCTGTAACGGACGAGTATGTTCTTTGCGCGGTTTTTTGCGGCTTTGCACACCCACGCGCCGAACTTTGACGGATCGGAGAGCGTGTTAAGCTTCAGCCACGCCGCGACGAACGCGTCCTGCGCCGCATCCTCGGACAGATATACCGATTGCAGGACCGAATTCGCCTGCGCAAGCGCCGCGCTCTGCCAGCGCAGTACAAGTTCGCCGTACGCGTCCTGATCGCCTGCAAGCGTCATATAAACGAGCGTTTCATCGTCGTACGATCTGTAAATGGTCGATCACTCCTTTTTGTTTTTTCGAGCACTCTGCCTATTAGACAAATGAGAGGAGAAAAAGGTTGGGTAAAAAGCGAATTTTTATCAAAAAGGACGGGCAATTCTCTGTCCGTCCTACTCTTGAGAACAGCCGTGAGCAGAATCCTCTTTATGAGCCCCCGAGGGCGGCTGTTTAACTATTCTATTTTTAAACCGTCAGTTCAAGTCCGTCGTAGGAGGCGATGAAGCCCTCGCGTTCGGCGATCTTCGACATATCGCGGTAGAGCGTGCGGACGCCGTTGTGAGAAAAATGGTTTAGCACGAAAACGGCGCTTTCGTCCGCGATCCCAAGCAACTTCAGTCTGTCGCGCACCCTTTTGCAGCGCCCGACGCACATATGTCCGTCGTATTCGATATCGTCAACGTCGCCGTCGTTGCAGTCGAGCGAAACGAGCGACAGCCGGACGTTCGACCGACCGAGGTAATCCCAGGTTTCCTCAGGGAAGGGGCCGGTGTCGTGCGCGTAGAGGATTGCCTTGCCCTCCTGCTCGAGCAGGTAGATATACGGATGAGGGATGCCGTGGCTCGCCTTCAGCGCAGTCACGCGCACGCCGCCCGCGTTGAACGGCGTGAACGGCGGCTCGAAGCGGCAGACGAGCGCGCCCTTCGCGGCGGCGACGCTCTTTTCAAGCGCTTCGGCGACGTCTTCGCTGCCGTGCACGGTCAGCGGCGGCATTCCGTCTCGGTGTGTAAAGCCGGGGCTGACGTAGAAAAACTCCGGCACGCAGAAGTGGTCGCTGTGGACGTGGGTTATCAGACAATGGAAAACGCGCGTCATATCCAGCCCGAAGCGCTGCGCGTTCGCGGCGGTGTCGCCGTTAAGATCGATGAGCAGCGTATCGTTGATAAGCGCCTGCGAACGCAGACGCAGTTCGCGGCCGCCCGCCTTCCGCGCTTCGCGGCAGGTCTCGCAGGTGCAGAACAGCGCCGGTATCGCCTCCGCGGCGGCGGTGCCGAGAAATTTTATCTTCATAATTGCCTCCTTGCCGAAAACGCGCCCGTCGGGCGCGTTTCTTATGTTATCTGAATACGCTGCCGTCGGCGGCGAAAAGCTGCCTGCGGACGCAGCGGAAGTCTTCGATCTCAAAGCCGCCGTAGGTATTCAGCGCCTCGACGACGTGGCGCGGATTGAGGCAGCTCTCCCCCATCGGAAGCGTTATCTCGAGCGCGCCGTCCGCGCTTTTCGCGCTTATCAGCGCGTCGTGTACGTCGACGGTTATCTGCCCGCGCTTCGTCTTCTTCTCGATGACGAGCCCGCCGCGCGAAAGCGTTTCCGCCGCCTTGTCCGCGTCGGCGTCAAAGCGCAGCGAGTACTGCACGGAGGCGGCGTCGGAAAGGTCGGTCTCCGGCTCGTATGCGTCGGTAACGCGCAGCAGCTCCGGCAGGACGGCGCGGAGCCGCCGGGCGACCTCCGGGCATGGCGTTTCGTCCGTCAGACGCATATCGAACGCTTCGCACAGGCTCTCGTAACCGAGCGAAAGCGGCGGCAGGAAGTTCATCTTTATATGCGGGTTGTAGCCCTCGGTGTAATACACGTTCAGGTCGGCGCGGCGGACGGCGCGGGCGAAGGTGCGCACGAGGTCGAGGTGGGAAACGAAACGCGCGTCGCCGGTCTTCTCGTATCTGACTCTAACGTTTCGCACAGTACCTTCCCCCTCCCAGCGACGCGGCGCCGCAGCCGAGGCATTTTTCGGCGCAGTTGGGCGAGGCGGCCGCCTGCTTCGCTTTTTCGTATTCGGATATGAAGAATCTGTCAGTTACGCCTATGTCTATATGCGACCATGGGAGCAGCTCGTCCGTACCGCGTTCGCGGCAGGCGTAGTCGTCGCCGTTTATGCCGCATTCGGCGAAGATCTCTTTCCAGAAATCGAGTGAGAAGTTCTCGCTCCAGCCCTCCAGATACGCTCCGCGCTCGACGGCGAGCGCCATCGCGGGAACGAGGCGGCGGTCGCCGCGGGCAAGCACCGCTTCGATATACGACGTATCCGCGTCGTGCGTGGAGAGCTTTATCTTGTTCGAACGGACGTGCTCGCGCAGAAGCTTCTGCTTGCGCGAGTGCTCCTCCGCGGTGTCCTGCGGCACGTACTGGAACGGCGTGAAGGGCTTGGGCACGAACGCCGCGACGGAGAGCGAAACGGAAACGCTTTTGCCCTTCTGCCTGCCCTCGCTCGCGTAGTAGGCGTCTACGACCTTCTGCGCGGTGTCGGCGATGGCGACGATATCCTCGTCGGTTTCAAACGGCAGGCCGAGCATAAAGTAGAGCTTGACGGAGGTAAAGCCGCCGCCGAACGCCGCGTTCACGGCGCGCATTATGTCCGCCTCGTGCACGTTTTTGTTTATCACGTTGCGCATGCGCTCGCTGCCCGCTTCGGGCGCGAGTGTGAGCCCGCTCTTGCGGAGCTTCTGCACGCGCTTCATCAGCTCGATAGAGAAGTTGTCGACGCGCAGAGAAGGCAGCGCGAGGTTTATCCCCTTCGGCTCCGCCCACTCGTTGAGTCCGTCGACGAGGCCGCTCAATTCGGGGTAGTCGCTGGTCGAAAGCGACAGCAGCGAAAGCTCGTCGTAGCCGGTGTTGTCGCAGAGCGTCTTCGCGGTCGCGTTCAGCTTTTCCGCGCTCTTCGTGCGGAACGGGCGGTAGATGAAGCCCGCCTGGCAGAAGCGGCAGCCGCGTATGCAGCCGCGCTGCACCTCTACGGAGGCGCGGTCGTGGACGATCTCGCCGTAAGGCACGACGTAGCTCTCCGGATAGAACGCTTTGTCGAGATCCTCGACGATGCGCTTTCTTATCCGCGCCGGCGCTTCCGGGCGGTTGGGGGTTATCGATCTGACCTTCACGCCGTCGTATTCGACGTCGTAGAAGGACGGGACGTATATGCCCTTGATACCGGCGAAGCGGCGAAGCGTTTCGGCGCGGCCGCAGCCCTCGCGCTTGCAGGTGCGGATAAGCTCGAGCGTTTCGTCGCCGACCTCCTCCCCTTCTCCGAGCACGACGAGGTCGACGAAGTCCGCGATCGGCTCGCTGTTGTAGGAGCACGGGCCGCCGACGATGACGAGCGGGTCGTCTTCGCCGCGGTCGCGTGAGTAAAGCGGGATGCCCGCGAGCTTCAGCATCTGAAGCATCGTGGTATAGGAAAGCTCGTATTGAAGCGAGAACCCGACGAGGTCGAAGGACGCGACGGGCAGCTTGTTCTCAAGCGAAAAGAGCGAAGTATCCGTCTCGCGCATAAGCTCTATCATATCGCGGTCCGGCGCGAAAACGCGCTCGCAGCGAACGAAGTCGAGCCGGTTCGCCGCGGAATAGAGTATCTTCATACCGATATGCGACATGCCGACTTCGTAGAGGTCCGGGAAGCAGAACGCGTAGCTGACCTCGGTAGAAGCCGGATCTTTGATGACGGAATTGACCTCTCCACCGCAGTAGCGGGAGGGCTTCTTTACTTCCGTCAGTCTTTTTTCGATATCGCTATAAGCCAAACTTCAACACCTCTCGGAACGAAGGTATGAACAGATACGCCAGCAGCAGTCCCATGCCGAGCGCGGCGAGGGAGATGATGACCGCCGTCTGCTTTTTCGTTATCTTCTCCGTCTTCACCTCCGGCAGTCCGCCGATATGCGGAAGCGCGCGGAGCATCGCGGCGAGGAAGACACAGAGCAGGAATATTTCAAGCGGCAGCAGGACTATGTTCTTGCCGACGCGGACGGTGACCGCCGCGGCGAACGAGCCCGCGCTTATGAAGCCGTAGTGATAGTTCAGATACGTATTCAGCAGGACGTTGTAAAACACCGTGTCCGCCGCCTTCGTCAGCGCGACGCGGCCGACGGAGAGCCCCTTTTGCGGGAGCGCGCGGTGATAGAGCAGCGAGCCGAAAAGCAGTCCGCGGAACGCGAATGATATCACGTAGCCGAGCAGGAAGCCGTTGCCCTTCATCAGCGTTTCCACGAGAAGCTGATCCATAACGCCGAGCAGCACCGTCGGAACAGGGCCGTACAGCGCGCCGCAGAGCGCGTAGATCAGGAACGAGAACTTGATCTGCAGCGCCTGCCCGAGCAGCGGTATCGTGAGCATTCCGAAGACGTAGCAGCACGCGAGCATGACCGCGAGCACGCAGACGGTCGGCAGCTTCGTCAGCTCCAGCGCCGACGCCTTCAGTACCTTGAACGGATTTACGAGCCGTTCGTTTTCGGTTTTTGTTTCATTCATAACAATACCTCCCCCATACATTCTCGCAATGATATCGGGAAGATATTTCAGCCGATATTGACAGCGGGATGCGGCGCGGACACCGCGGAACGTTCCTTCGTCCGCCGGGCAACTCCCCGTCCCGACGGCACTTCACGCGTCCGCGCCTACTCTGTATGACGTGTTTATTCTATCACGGTTTCACCGTTAATGCAAGCGAAATATCAAAAGAGGCGGCATATCATGTTAAGCGAATCCGGCGCGTCATCGTCGATATATCCGGAATCGGTGAAGCCGTGTTTTTCATAAAGGCGTATCGCCGCGAGGTCGGCTTTTTTCACGCAGACCTCGACGTGATCGTAATGCCCTTCTTTTCGCAGCTCGTCCAGGATCAGCGCGAGCGCGGCGGAGCCGTAGCCCCTGCCCTGATACTCCGCGCCTATCATGAACTGCTGCAGGTCGTATCCGAGCGGCTCGTCGGCGAACTCCCTGACGAGCGCGACGCCGACGACGGTTCCGTCGTTTTCGACCGCGAAAACCCTCGCGTTGCAGTCGCGGTAGACGTATCCTCTCGCGATAATGCCTATCGCGGGCGCGAGGTATTCCTTCTGGTCGTCTCTGACGGTCAGAGAAGCGACCTCGAGCCAGTTATCTTCGGTAACGCCGGTAAGCTTTATCAATTCGCAGCCCTCCGCGTTTCTATTTGCTCTTTCGTGAATTCGACGAGCGGCTCTATATCCCGCTTCGCTCTGCGGCAGGTGCGGTTCAGCTTCGGGTAACCCCAGCCGCCGAATATCTTATTCGGCCCGACGACGCAGGCGTCCGGAACGTCGTGCGACAGTATCCACGCCGCCGCGAGCGACGATTTCTCCGCTGAATTTATCGGCACGATCTTCGACAGCGCGTCCATCCCGCCGAGAAAGTGCGACGCGATCGGCGTCTTCGCGATTCCGGGGTGGACCATATAAACGCGGACGTTCGTATCCCTGTACTTCTCCGCGAGGTAGCGCGAATAGCGCGCGAGGCAGAGCTTGGAACGCGCGTACGCGCCGCGGCTGTCGTCGAAGCGCGAAAGCTTCACGCGCGCGACCTTGTGGATAAGCGAAATCGTGTTGATATACACGACCTCGCGCCCCGACGCCGCGAGCTTCGGAAGTATCTTTTCGCTCAGGTAATAAACGCCGATATAGTTCGTGCCCATCACCAGATCGAAGCCGTCCTTCGTCTTCTCGCCGCGGCGGTGGAAAAGCCCCGCGTTGTTGATGAAGACGTCAACGTCCGGCAGCTGCTCCGCGAAAGCGTCTATCGAAGCGAAGTCCGCCATGTCGAGCCGCATCACGCAGATATCCGCTTCGGGATAGTCCGCGAGCAGCTTTTCGCGCGCGGCCGACGCTTTTTCAAGATTCCTGCACGCCATTATCACGGACGCGCCGAGGTACGCCATCGTTTCGGCCGTCTTGAAGCCGACGCCGCTGTTGGCGCCGGTTATCAGCACGGTCCTGCCCTCAAGGGAGCGTGCGCAGTTCTCTTTTAAATATTTTTTCGTTTTTTCCGAAAGAGCCGTAATTACACTCCCCTTTGATCGTCAGAGGCACGCTCTGTATATCTCGACAATATCTTCGTTCGTGAGCGCGACGAAGGCGTTTTTGAGGTAGCCGCCGAAATTCGCGTGCGCCGCCATCTCTTCAAAGTGCTCTTCGTCAATGTTCAGTTCGCGGAGCGTCATCGGGATGCCCGACTCTTTGAAGAAGCTCTCGAGCTTGTCGATTCCCGCGTTCGCGAGAGAAAGCTCATCCTCACCGTCGATGCCCCAGACGTTCTTTGCGAATCTGACGAACCTCCACGCGCAGGAGGGGTCCTTTTTCAGTATGAAGCGCATCCAGCGCGGAGTCAGTATCGCGAGCCCGACGCCGTGGGTGATGTCGTAGAACGCGGAAAGCTCGTGCTCCATCGAATGGCACGGCCAGCCGGTATCCTGCTTGCCGTACTCTGGAATGCCCGAGCAGGCGACGGACGCTATCGCCATCAGGTTGGCGCGCGCGGTGTAGTTATCCGGCTCCGCGAGCGCGACGGGAAGGTATTTTATCGCGGTCTTCAGAACGCCCTCCGCGATGCAGTCGGAAAGGTCGCTGTCCTCCGTACGCGAGAAGTAGCCCTCGAAGATGTGGCTCATTATGTCGGCGGTTCCCGCGGCGGTCTGATACTTCGACACCGAGAAGGTGTAGGTCGGGTCGCAGATGGACGCGGCGGGATAGGTATACATATTGCCGAGCTTCTCGTTCGTTTTAAGATTCGTGATGACTCCGCCGCCGTCGAACTCCGAGCCGGTGGCGCTGAGCGTGAGGATATCCACGAGCGGAAGCGCCTTCAGCGCGCCGTGGCGCGAAGCGACCATCTGCCAGAGGTCACCCTCGTAGAAGACGCCGGCCGCGATGGCTTTCGAGCAGTCGATGGTGCTGCCGCCGCCGACCGCGAGGATGACGTCGATATCGTTCTCCTTGCAGAGACGGACACCCTCCTCGACCGATTCGATCCGCGGATTCGGCTCGATGCCGGCGAGCTCGGTCACGGTGAAGCCGCCGTCGTTTAGGATACGCGTCACCTCGTCGTAAAGCCCGATCTTCTTTATCGAGCCGCCGCCGTAGGTAAGCAGGACTTTGCTGCCGAACTGACGGAGGATACCGTCGAGGCGGCTGATCTGCCCCTTTCCGAAGTAAAGCTTTGTGGGGATACTGTGGACGTAATTGAGCATAGTTGACCTCCTTTTAGTCGCCGCCGCGTTCAGACGCGGCCTGAGTTTGCTGCGCTTCGTAGATCGCGCGAAGCTTCGCGTCCGCCTCCGGCGCCGCCTTTTTCAGCGACGTCACGCGCCCGCCGACGACGAAGCAGTTGCGCGACGTCGCCACGGTGCAGAGGCAGCCGGCCGTCAGGTTGTAAAACTCGTAGCCGAGCTCCATGACCGCGCCGTTGTATTTCAGGATCGTAACGCGGATCTCGACCTCGTCGCCGAACGCGACGGGGCGTTTGTAGTCGACGGAAATATTGACGATGGGCGACAGAATGCCGTTCTCCTCGGCCTCCTTGAAGCTGATCCCGAATTCCGCGACGGCCTCTATGCGCGCCTCTTCCATCCACTTGACGTAGTTGGAGTGGTGGACGACGCCCATTTTGTCGACTTCGTGATAGTGCGCTTTACGTTTGTAAACGAGCATATATGCCTCCTATTCGCCGGCGCAGAGCTTGTACGCTTCGCCGCGCGAAAGCCCCGTGCGCTTCGCCGTCTCCTTAGCCGCGGCGCTGCGGCTCATTCCGGAGGCGAGCAGTTCGCGCATTACCGCTTCCGCGTCGGCGGAGTCCGGCTCCGCCTGCTCCTTCGCGCCCTCGACGACGAGCACGAACTCGCCGCGCGGCGGGGTTTCTTCAAAGTAAGCGCACGCCTCCGAAAGCGTCGTGCGCAGCGTTTCTTCGTGCAGCTTCGTCAGCTCGCGGCAGAGCGCGACGCGGCGGTCGCCGAACACCTCCAGCATATCCGCGAGCGTGCGGCGGAGCTTGTGCGGCGCTTCGTAAAACACGAGCGTGCGGCGGTCGTTTTTCACCTCGTCCAGATGCTCCCTGCGGCGCTTGGCGTTGACCGAGAGGAAGCCCTCGAAGGCGAACCTGCCCGTTTCAAGCCCGCTGACCGCGAGCGCGGAAATCACGGCGCTCGGCCCGGGGACTACGCAGACGGGAACGTCCTCTTTCACGCAGAGCGCGACGATTTCGCCGCCCGGATCGGAAATCAGCGGCATTCCCGCGTCGCTGACGAGGGCGCATATCTCCCCCGCCTTCAGCCGCTCGACGATCTCGCCGGAGCGGGTCGCTTCGTTGTGTTCGTAATAGCTGACGAGCGGCTTTTTCACGCCGACGCTGTTAAGCAGCTTCATCGTCACGCGGGTGTCCTCCGCCGCGATGAAGTCGGCGTTCTCGAAGACCTCGACCGCGCGGGGCGAAAGGTCGGAAAGATTGCCTATCGGCGTTCCGACTATATAGAGCGTGCCTTTTTCAAAAACCATAGCTTCACTCTCCGTAGACGCGCGCCGCTTCCGCGGTGTACGCGCCGTTTTCGTAAAGTATGAACGGGCGCTCCTGCGCTTCGCCGGAGGCGCCCTTTACCGCCTGCGCGAGGAACGTTTTCGCCTTCGCGCCGCGCTCGTGCACGATAGGACGGATCAGCTTCGGGCAGAGGCCGTTTTCGCGCATCAGCGCGAGTATCTCTTCTCTGCGTTCGGCGCGGTGGACGATGAACAGACTGCCGCCGTCGCGGAGCAGAAACGCCGCCGCCTTCACGACGTCAGCCGCGGTGCAGAGCGTCTCGCGAACGGCTATCTCGGTCATCCTGTCCGACGGCGCTTTGCCGCCGCCCGCCTTCATATACGGTGGGTTGACGGTGACGCAGTCGAAAGTCGCCTTTTCAAGCAGCTTGTCAACCCGTCCGACGTCGCCGTTTATCACGTTTATCCTGCCGCCGAAGCCGTTGACGGAAGCGTTTTTTACTGCGGCTTCACAGGCGGTTCCGGATATTTCCACGGCGGCGAAGGATACCTCCGGTCTGCGTTTGCATACGAGCACGGGGATTACTCCGCTGCCGGAGCAGAGGTCGCAGAAACGGCTGCCTTCTCCGCGTTCCGCGGCGAAGGCGGCGAGCAGCACCGCGTCGGTGCCGCAGGGATATACCCCCTTCGGCTGAAAGAGCGTGTAACCGCCGCCGAGATCGACCGTTTCCTTCATAAGCACCTCAAGGCCGGCCGCGCGGCCGGCAAATACCGTCTATATACAACAATAGGGCGCACGGCACAAAACAGACTCGGATATCTCCGTTTTCCGTTTCAGCCTCGCACCCTGTTGCGTACGATTTTTCAGCTCAAAGCGCGCAGATCACTGCTGCTTCGGAGCATCCACCGGGCACACGGACGCGCAAGCGCCGCACTCGATGCACTGTTCGGCGTCGATCACGTATCTGTCGTCGCCCATAGAAATGCAGGAATTGGGGCATTCCGCCTCGCAGGAACCGCAGGCGATGCACTCTTCACCGATAAAATAAGCCATTCATAACACCTCCGTTTGAGTAACATTTTAGCACATATTCTGAAATATGCAACACTTTTTTTCAAAAAACCGCCGAAAATCGCGGCGCAAAGGCGTCCGCGGCGCGTATTTCGCGCGGCAAACGGCTACTCGAGGTCCTTCAGATCGTCCATTTCCTTCTTGTCGACCTTGATGTCGCCGTCCTTCAGGAGCTTGACTTCGTCGCGCTTGTAGCTTCTGACGCTCTCGGGCGCTTTATCGAGCGTGACCTTCAGGTCGCCGCGGAGCAGCGAGACCTCGGTGACGGTGCCCTTTCCGTCCGGAGTTCTGACCTGCGCGCCGACCTTGGGAGTCATTTTCCAGAGCGAGCGGTAGGCCTCCTCCTCGTATTTCAGGCAGCACATAAGGCGGCCGCAGGTGCCGGAGATCTTGCCGGGATTCAAGCTCATGTTCTGCTCCTTCGCCATCTTGACGGAGACCGGCTTGAAATCGTCCAGGAACGCGCAGCAGCAGAAGGGTCTGCCGCAGATGCCGAGCCCGCCGATCATCTTCGCCTCGTCGCGCACGCCGATCTGGCGCAGCTCGATCCTCGTGCGGAAGGTCGCCGCGAGGTCTTTTACGAGCTCGCGGAAGTCGACTCTGCCGTCCGCGGTGAAGTAGAACAGTATCTTGCCGCGGTCGAAGGTGTATTCGACGTCGACAAGCTGCATTTCGAGCCCGTGCTCCGCGACCTTCTTCTCGCAGATGCGGAGCGCTTCTTTTTCTTTTTCCTTATTCTTCTCGTAGACCTCGTCGTCCGCCTTCGTCGCCTTGCGGACGACATTTTTCAGCGGAGAAACGATCTCGGAGTCGTCCAGCATCTTGTTGGCGAGGACGACGGAACCGTATTCGAGTCCGCGGGCGGTCTCGACGACGGCGTTTTCGCCCAGAGAAAGTTTAAGTCCGTTTGGGGCGAAATAGTACATATTTCCGCCTTCCTTGAACTTTATGCCTACTACTTCTGTCATAATATCACCTCTCGCTCACCGAGCGTTATTCATTTATTCTCACGGCGCGCCGCGGCGACCTTTACGGTCAGCTCGGTCACGGCCGCGTTGACGTTGACGAAGGCGGAAATATCGTTTTCCGCCGCCGTAACGGATTCGTACACGTTGATCAGCGTCCGGTATCCTACCGCCGAAGCGGCTTTGCGCTCCGCCGCTTCGATAGGCAGCTTAGACGCGTCCGGCGCGCCCGCCTTGACGCGCACCGTTTCCGCGACCGCCGCCGCGATCGCCGTCAGCAGACTGCGGGCTTTGTCGCGGCTGTCGGGAAGCGATGAGAAGGTCATCATCAGCGCGTATTCGTCGCCCGCGGCGAGCGCGCCCAGGAACTTCTCCGCCGCGGTTATGCCGGCGGCGAGCGTTTCGCCCTTCAGAAAGCTTTTTGCGGCTCCGACGAAGCCGCCGGAAAGGCGGATCGCCGTCTCTATCTTCGCGTCGTCGGCACCCCTCACCTTGCCCAGCGCCGCTCTCGCGTCCGCTTCCGAAAGCGGCTCCATCGAGTAGCAGACGGCGCGGGAAACGAGCGTAGGCAGCAGGCCGTGGCGGTTATGTGTCAGCAGCAGGAAATATACGTCATCGGGCGGCTCCTCGGCGAGTTTCAGCAGGGCGTTCTGCCCCTGCGGAGTCACCGCCTCGGCATCCTCGACGATATACACCTTGCACCTCGCGCTCGTGGGGTTGACGTAGACCTCCTCGCGCAAAGCGCGGATCTCGCTGACGCCGACGGTCTTGTTCTCGCTTTTCAGCGGAACGATATAATGCACGTCGACGTGTCCCGCCGCGGCGCGTTTGCAGTTGCCGCAGACGCCGCAGGGGCGCGTTTCGCCCTCGCACATCATCACGCGGCAGAAAAGCGACGCGAAGGTATGTCTGCCGGAGCCGTCCGGCCCCTCGATTATCCACGTGTGCGGCACGGCTCCCGCCGTCACCGCGGATGAAAACGCGGAAAGCAGCGCCTTATTCCCTTTCAGTTCAGTCAGATCAAGCCGCATACCGCTATTCCTTTACCACGAGGATTCGTTTCATATTCAGCCCCTCCGGGAGCGTTTCGATATATTCGCCGGTTATCACCGCGGGAAGTCCCGGCGGGTAGACGCCGACGCATTCGGCGGCGATCCTGCCTGCGCTTTCTGCGGCGGGAACGCACTCGCATTCAGCTCGGAAAGCTTCCGCGACGCTCATCGCCCTGCGGGGTATTATATCACGCCGCGCCGGCTTTGGCAATACCGCGTTTTTCCTTTCCGCGCCGATGAAAACTCCGGTCAGCCGCGAAAGCTCCTCCTCCGTGTTCATCGGGGAGAACATAAGCAGCGCGCCGCTTTCGTCGGCGAACTCCGGCACGCAGCCGAACCGCGCAAGGCGCGAGGATATTTCCGCGCCGGAAAGGCCCGTGCTTCCGCCGGTCACGTAAAGGCGGCACGGCTCGCCGCGCGTTACGGAGTAACCGTAGTCTTCAATATCCTTTTTCAGCCGCCCGAGCCGCTCCGCGAGCGTGTTATACGCCTTTTCGCCCTCGTCCTTCGCCCATTCGAGCGCCGCGGCGATCGAGAGCATTATCGGGTATGACGGACTTGACGAGCAAAAGCGCTTCATCAGTTTTTTGCCCTCCGCGGCGAGCGCGGGATCGGCAAAATGTAGCAGCGCGGAGCCGGTCATCGCCGGCAGCGTTTTATGTATCGAATCGGTGACGATATCCGCGCCGCATTCAAGCGGGTGCCTGAACCCTTCGACGAAGCGAAGGTGCGCGCCGTGGGAATTGTCGACCAGCAAAAGCTTGTTATGTTTACGGCATATCTCCGCGAACGCCGCGACGTCCGCGATGTATCCGTAATAATCGACAGAGGTCAGAAACAGGGCGGAAATGCCGCCGTCCGCCTTGAACGCCGCTTCGGCCGCTTCGGGCGAAACGACGCCCGCCGGCGTCGCGCCGCTCGGCTCGGGCGTGAGCAGCACCGCTTCCGCGCCGCAGAGTCCGACGGCGTTGAAAACGGAATAGTGGCTGTTTCGCGGGATAAGCAGCTTGCCCTTCGCGGCGGCGATCGCAGTCATAACCTGTATGCACGAGGTCGCGCCGAAGGGCGAGATCAGCGTCGCGCCGCTGCCGAAAAGCCGCGAGGCGTCCGCTTCGAGCTGCGCGATCGCGCCGTCCGCCTCGAAAAGCTCGTCGGAAAACGGTAGCTCGGTCACGTCGAAGCCGTAAAGCTCGTACGGCAGGACGCCGTCCGGCCTTCTGCCCTTGTGGCCGGGCATATGGAACGAGGCGAACGAGCCCTCCGCGTGTTCTCTTATCACGCGCTCAAGCTCAGACATATTTTCTCTCCACGCCGGCGGGAACGAACAGCGGGTTCGCGCTGAAACGCACTACGTCGCCGACCTCGCATTCAACGTCGGTCACGTCGAGCGCGAGGCAGTGCTGTGAGATCTTGCCGACGACGGGGACCTTTTTGCCGTTCACCCGGCCGAAGATCCTGTCGTCGTCAAACGCTCTGAAAAGCCCTTTTACGGCGTCCTTCAGCTTTGAAATGCGCTTCCTGCCGTAAGGCAGCTTGCCCTCGGCGAGCCCGTCGGACATACCGATATGCAGCAGCGCGAGCTTGGTCTTGCGCTTTGTCTTGAACTGCCGGCTGTAGCCGACGTATTGACCTTTTTCTATGAGTTTCACCTCGGCGACGTCGCATTCGAGGCGGCCGATCTTCGTCAGACCCGCGTCGAAGCCGGCGGGCATCCTTCCGAGCAGACCGGAGCCGATGCGCACCGCGTCGTAGCGCGTTTCGGGGTATTTCACCGCGGCGCAGGAATTCGCCGCGTGGACGAGCAGCTTCGTGCCGACGTTCTTTGAGAAGAACTTGACGGCGTTCTCGAAGCGCTCGTTCTGAAGCTCCGTGAAAAGCGGCTTTTCGGCGTGGCTCTCGGTAAACTGCGTGAAGATGCCGGCGACGTTGACGTAACGCAGCGTGGGAAGCATATTCGCGGCGCGCTCGTATTCGAAGTCGCGCAGACCGGAATGGCTGAATCCGGTGTCTATGAGCAGATGCACTTTCACCTTTTTGCCGGCTTTGTCGCCGACCTCGTTGATGAGCTTGAGTGAAAGCATACTGCCGGCGGCAAGCGTCGCGCCGGTGGCGACCGCGCGTTCGATATCCGAGCGCAGATCGCTGGACGAAAGCAGTATAAGCTCCGCTTCGCATCCGTAGTTGGAAAGCAGCTCCGCCTCCCCCACTCTGCTGACGGCGATGCGCTTCGCGCCGAGCTCGACGTATATGCCCGCCGCCTGAAGCAGACCGAGCCCGTAGGCGTTCGACTTCAGCACGGGTATGACCTCAACGCCGCACGTTTCGCGCAGCTTGAGGTAGTTTCTTATAAGGGCGTCCTTTTCGACAATCAATCTTGCTCCCATTTCTGCTCCTCCCGGCGAAATCACTCCGCCTTTTCGGCTCCACCTTCCCGCTTTTCTTCTTTGTGCTGTGGCGCGGGAACGCTGTGGCGCTTATCCTTCGTCTTCGCGAGGAAGCGGCGCTTGCGCAGATGCTTGAAGGTGCGCGTGCCGAACTCGGTGAAGGAATAGCCGAAGCGTTTGAACACCGCGTCGATCTCGCCGACGAATTCGACCAGCTCGCCGTTGAAGCCGCGCTTGAATCTGTAAAGCCCGTAAAGCGGGTTGCTCTCGTCCATATCGCCCGAGACGCCGCGGAAATCGTAGACGGAAACGCCGCTCTCGATCGCCCAGCGTATCATATCCCACTGCAGCAGGTAGTTCGGCATCCTGTTGCGCTCTTTATTGGAGGAGGCGCCGTAGAGATACCAGACCTTGTCGGCGTATCTTATCGCGAGCGTGCCGGCAATCATTTCGCCGTTGTAGTAGGCGGCGTAAAGGCGGGCGTCCTCGCCGAGCGATTTGAGCAGGCGCTCGAAGTATTCCTTTGAGCGGCAGATGAAGCCGTCGCGCTCGCCGGTTACCTTCATCAGCGCGTGGAACTGCGCGATCGCTTCGGGATCGCCGTTGACAACGCGCGTTTCCACTCCGTTTTTGATGGCGACGCGCACGTTATAGCGCGTTTTTGAGGTGAAATTCGCCATGACCTCGTCTTCCGTCTTGCCCTTGATATCCATGCGGTAGACGAAGCGCGGCTGGGTGGTCTCGAAGTTCTTGCCGCCCTTGACCTTCAGCTTCATTGATTCGAGCGCCTTTTTGAAGGGCTCGTAACCGGCGCGGATGTCGGGGTCCATACGCAGGCAGACGCTGCGGTGCTGTTTGGCAAGACGGCGCGCGCCGTTGACTATATCCGTGAACGCCGCCGAGTCGCCCTCGTCAAAAATCGGGCCGCGCGGCGCGTACATGAGCGTATACGGCGTCATGGGTATCTTGCGCACGAGGATGGATATTCCTCCGCGTATGCTTCCGTCGCCGTTGCGTGTGACGACGACCTCGCGCTTCCAGTCGTTTTTGAGCGCCGCCCACTCCGCGGACTGCATAAAGTGTCCGCGCGGGTGGCTTCTGTTGAACTTCTCGAATTCAGCGTAATTCTCCGGTTTGAGTATTTCCATTACGTTTGTCTCCCTTTGTCAGTCGCTCAGGCCGATAGCCGCGCGGAGTATCTGAAGCGCGTCCGAGACGGTGATCACGCCGTCGCCGTCCGCGTCGCCCGCCGCGATATCGAGCGTGTCGGCGGTAACGAGTTTCGCCGCTATGCGAAGCGCCATGAGCGCGTCGCTGACGGTCACGAAGCCGTCGTTGTTCATATCGAAGCGCGTGTATTCGCGCACGGTTATGCGGTAAGAAACGCTCGTTTCGTTGCCGTCCGAGTCGACGGCGGTATACGTTACGGCGTAAACGCCGTATTTATCGAAAGTCGCCGAGCCGCCGGAGAGCGCCTCCGCGCCGTCCGGATCGATTACGCTCACGGTAACGGCTATCTCGCCGTCCGGATTATCCGTCGCCGATGCGGCGGGCGGAGTGAAAACGCTGCCGAGGGCCGCCTTTTTCGGTATCGAGCCGCTTACCGTGATCACCGGAGGTATCGCCGCGATGATTGCCGCGAGAGCCGCTTCCGCGGCTTCGAGAGTTGCGAGGTCGGTCACGAAGCGCTCGCGCAGATCCGGATCGAGCGCGTCGTACGCCTCGCGAATCGCGCCGATCTCCGCGGCGTTCGCGAGCGTTATATTTTCCGCCGCGGGAAGCGCGGCTATGCGCGCGTCGACGCGTTCGAAGCGCGACGCGGAGAAAAGGTCGAGCGCGGTTTCGCCGTAGTTCAGCCGCAGCTTGCAGCCGTCTATGCTCACCGTTGCCATCCCCTGCGCGGCGGAGGCGAGATTCACATAAGCGACGCCCGCGGCGGCGAAGTAATCGACGCCGTCGAGCGTTACCGTTTCATTGCCCGTTTCGCAGGAAACGGCGGCACCGCCCGAACTGAACACGGCGTCGACATTGTATTGCTCCGCGAGCGGAACGAGCTGCGCGGCGAGCGCGGAGCCGGATGAGCCGCCGGTAAGCTGAGTGTTCAACAGCAGGAAATTCCAGTCGGAAACGCCGGCTTTAAGAGTGGTTTCAAGCCAGCGGAGCTGCTTTGAATTCAGTTTGCCTTCAGCGTCGACGTCGTTGGAATTAAGGACGATAAAAAGCGCGTTTTTGTATACGAACGAGTAGTAGATGCCGTTCGCGTGACCCGCGCCGGTCTGCTCGGAAAGGTTGTACTTCGTCCACCAGACGGCACTGTCGGAAGCGCCGGCGGCGGGAACACAGCGGACGTTATTGAAAACGCCGGACATCGTTGAAAAGTATTCCTTCCACGCCGCCTCTCCGGACGCTTCGCCGCCGGCAGTCAGCAGGAAGGACGGCGCGGCCGACCAGTACGCCGCGTTCCATGCGGCGTCCGTCGCGCTTTCGCTTCCGCCCGGCGCGACGGCAGCGAAGGCGAAGGTCTCGTCGGCGGAGGCGGTCTCGATCACGCACGGACGCGACCATACGCCCTGATTCTTATCGCCGTAGCGCAGCCAGTAGCGAGTGCCGGCTTTCAGACCGGTAATACGCAGCTTATGGATATATTTGCCGGTCTCTTCGCTGAAAGTCGTGCTGCCGGTGTAGTTTTTCGTATCATTAGAGTTGAAATCGGGATAGATCCTTCCGTAAGGCAGCAGCTGCACGTGGGTCTTCATATCCGACGCGGACTGCCACGTCAGCGAAACGCGCGTGGCGGAATCGCCCACGAAGGTAGCGTTGAACTGCTCCAGCGCGGCGGAATTGTCTACGGGAATCTCAAACGGTCTCGTCGGCGAATATGAGTTGTAAAGGTCGGCGGTACCGTAGATGTACCAGCCGAGCGAGGACGTAACGTTGCCTGTATAAACGACCGCCGCGGTGCTGTTTTTCAGCCCGGACTGCGTATCGCCTATCTGCGAATTAAAGCGGACGCTCGGCACGAAGGACGTCGTCTTCAGATACTTCACTGCGCTGTCGGAAACGACGCGGAAGCGAATCTTCATCACGCCGCCGGAGGCGTAGTCCGCGATGGTCACTCCGTTTTTGCCGAGGTTGAAGCTCACCTCTCCGGTAAAGCTGGTCTTGGTTTTGAAGACTTCCCATTCGCCCGAAACGCCGTTGAAAATACTCATCTCGATTCTGTCGCCGACCGCGGCTTCTCCGGTGAAATCGGCGCAGACCTTTCCGTTCTTGCCGGAAACGTCGATACCGAAGGTCTGGTAAATCTCGCCGCCTGTCTCGGTACGGGTAAGAAACCCTCCGTCTTTTTCCGCTCTGATCGGGCGTTCACCCGCGGGGACTTCGGCGGAGATATCAGCGTGTGTCACGTTCTCGCTTGCAGACGCTTTCAAGATCTCCGCGAGGCAGAACTTTGCTTCATAACGGGTAAACGAGCCGGTCAGCTTGGCGGAAAGGCGGTAGCCGCCGTCCACGGCCGATACTTTCATATTCGAATACGCCGGCGCCGGCTTGCGCACCTCGAAGCGCAGACTGCTCGTCGCGCTGTTGCCGAGGTTATCCGTCAGCGTATAGCTCATATTGTGGTAGCCGCCGGTGATGAAGTCGTATTCCAGCTCGTACGGAGGGGTAATGTCCCGCCCGTCAAGCACGGCGGTGACCGACGCGACGCCGCAGCCGTCGTCCGTCGGGTTAAATGTTATATCTATGGTCTGGCCGTCGCTCAGGACGATGATATCGTCGGGATATATCTCCATATCGTAAGCCGTGTATTTGCGGCCGAGGGCGTCGATGGCTTCCCAGCTTCTGATATACGGAGCGGTGTTGTCGAAGCGGACAGTCTTCTGTGCCGCCTGCTCTCCGCCTACCGAGAAGACGAAAGTCTTTTCCCCGTCAGTGTAAGCGGTGGTATCGACGGTGAACGCACGGCGGTAGTAGCCCTCCGACTGCGTGACCGCGCCTCCGGAAACGGCGGCGCCGTCAAGCGTGAGCGTCATTTCGCCTGCCGAAAGCGACCACGTTTCCACGGTCAGCGTTCCGCCCGCGTAGTCGGTTTCGGCGATGCTCCAGCCGTTCGTTTCCCCGTCCGCATACGCGGGCAATGCGAAGCAACCCGCGAAAAGCAGCAGGGACATTAGAAACGATATTGTTTTTTTGAGAACCTTGCTTTTCATAATCCTTTACCTGAAATACTCTACGACAGCGTTCGCGACGGCGTTCGCCAGCTTGTCGGTGTTGCCTGACGCCTTGAGCCACGCGGCGTCGTTCTTATTTGACAGGAATCCGCATTCGAGCAGTATCGACATGAAATCGTGGTTGCGGTAGACGAAGACGTTATGATACTTGCCTCCGCGGTTCTTCATCCCGCTGACGTCGTGCATAGCGTCGCTCACCTTCTGCGCCAGCGCCTGATTGAAGCCGTAGAAATACAGCGCCTCGGTGCCGTTTGCGGAGGTGTTCTCATAGTAGTTGTGGTGTACGCTTATGAGCAGGTCGGGATCGTAGGAAGAGATCAGCTCGAGACGGTGCACGCGCTCGGTGTCTTTGTTGACGCGCACGCCGTCGGTGAAGTAAAACTGTTCCTCGCGGGTTATATAGACCGTCGCGCCGAGCGCCTGAAGCTTCGTGCGGAGCGCCTTGGCGACCTTGACGTTTTCTTCGGCCTCGCTCAGTCCGTTGCCGCTCGCGCCGGTGTCGTAACCGCCGTGTCCGGCGTCGAGGCAGATGACCGCGCCGTCAAGGCGGCCGTTTGAGGCGTCTATCGGGTTATGGAAACGCAGAACGAGGTTGCCGCTCGCGTCGTAGTAAGAGTTGAAGCCGCAGAACATCCCCTTGCGCTTCAGCGTGAAGGTATATTTCACCGCCCCGTCCGCCTCCGCGACCGAAGCGGCGGAGAAAAGCGGGTTCGCGTCCGCGCTGACGGCAGGAGCGCCCGCCGCGTCGCTGAACGTCACGCTGACGGAGGTGAAGTTCGAGCAGTACGCGTCGGTCGCGGCCGTGTCGCCGGAGTAGAGCCCGTGAACGACGACCTTGAATGGCGTCTTCTGCGTCGTCGCGACGGTGAAATAAGTGTATTTGCCCTCGCTCTTCAGCTCGGCGGCAAGCAGCTCGTTCGTGAGGATGCTGACGCCGTTCTTTACCTCCGAATCCTTCTGATAAACGCGGTGGCCGCCGCGCAGGGTGAAATAGCTCAGCGTATTGTCGCTCGAGCATATAGATTCGCCGGTTATGTAATCCGTGGTGCCTCCCGGCAGCCAGAAATATTGAGGATAGCTCGTGTCGCTGTCGTTCGGGGTCGGTTTAAACGTTTCGTTGCGGGTGTTTTTCAGCGTCGCCGCCCTGCCGGTCGGGTATTCGCGCTGCGGCACGGCTTCGATCCGCGCCGCTTCGCGCAGGACTGTCAGCGCGTCCGCGACCGTAATCTTACAGTCGCGATCGACGTCGGAAAGAATGAACTGCGCGCCGGACACTTCCGCGAGCTTCGCCGCGCCGCGCAGAACTCCGAGCGCGTCCGAAACCGTCGTCACGCCGTCGCGGTCAAAGTCGCCCCAGCGTTCGGGTACTGCTTCGACGGCGCGCGTTTCGCGCTTCATGCAATGCGGGCAGACGCGCGTTTCTTCGCCGGCGGTCGTGTGAGTCGCCGGAACGGTCACGCGCCATTCCGTCCACGTATGCTCCGTCGTCGGAGGGATCTCAACGGTCTCCTTCTCGCCGCAGGTCGCGCAGACGCGTTCCTTGCTGCCGGGCGTTTCCTCGCCGGCGGGAACGGTTACCATCCACTCTCCCCAGTCGTGTCCCGTCGCAGGCAGTACTTCGTGCTTCGTTTCGCCGCAGTCTTCGCCGTGCGCGGTCTTCGTGAGCGCCTTGGTGTATGCCGCAATGATCGAACCGCCGTAATCGGGATCGCTTGTCCAGTCGTTCGTGCCGAGTTCTATCCAGGACGGCTTGCTGCCGTGCTCCATATAGTAGAAACGCGGATCGACGATCTCTTCCCCTTCCGGAAGCGCGGCGGCGGTCGCGTAAGCGTAAATGTGCTGGATATGCGCGGTAACGCCCAGCTCCGCGGTCGCGAAACGGCATAAGCTCGCCTCGTCGCCGAGCTTGCCGGTAATGCCGAGTCCGCAGAAGTTGTTATCCGTCGGCACGGCGTAAAGTCCCTCCGGACGCGGCTCGTATACGCGCACCCAGCCGCCTTCGCCGTCCGGCGCGAGGTAGCTCTGCGGGCGGTTGAACTTGAACCATCCGGTTTCCTTTATCGCCTGCAGGTACGCAAGGTCGCCGCGAAGGTGATACTTCGCGCCGATCGTCAGGTAGTAGTTTATAAGCTCCTCGATCGTGCAGGTCAGGCGCATATTCGGAATCTGCGGCTCGGAATAGGCGTAAAGATCCTCCGCGGTCAGCACGATGTCGCCCAGGATCATAAGCGGGTCCTCGACGACGAAGCCGCCGGCGCATACGTAGTCGACGTAGCCGTCCTCGGTGCAGGTCGGATCGACGTGCGCGGTTTCGACGAAGTTATGGTACGCCGAAGCCGTCGCCGCCGGTATCAGCGCCGCAGCGAACGCGAATATCAAAATGAACGATACAAGCTTTTTCATACGCTTTCCTTTGCTTTTCTGCATTTCGCCCGCTTGCGCGGGGTTCGCGGCCGAAACGTTGACCGTTATTTAATGACTCCGTCGATCTGTTCCGAGGTGAAGCCGGCGGCTTCGAGCCGCGCGCGCTCCTCCGCGAGATCGGGAACGTAGGATCTGATGTAGGTTATTTCGCCGGTGACGGCGTATCCGCCGAAGCCCGCGGGCATAATGAAGCTGTCGCCCGCCTTCGCGGCGCTGCCGGCGATCCCGCCTTCGCCCTCGAGGACGGTGAAGATGCTGAAGCTGCCGGAGCCGCATTCAAACTTCGCTTTTCCGCTGACGCTCACGCGTTCGGCGGCAAAGTAGCGGCACATCGCGAGCACGGAGATTTCCGCGTCCCCGGCCGCGTATTCAAGCGGAGTCGTGTACTCCCTGCCCTTGCTGGAGGCGACGTCGGATACCTTCACGCCCTTCTCTATGTGAAGCTGGCGCGGGTTGCCGTTTTTGTCGACTCTGTTCCAGTCGAAGAGGCGGTAAGTCGTATCGGAGTTCTGCTGTATCTCCGCGATGAGCAGGCCGTCGCATATCGCGTGGACTCTGCCGGCGGGGATGAAGAAGACGTCGCCCTTGCGCGCGTCGACGACGTTGAGCAGCTCGTTGAGGCGGCCTTCCTTTATCGCTTCCGCGTACTCCTCGCGGGTAACGTCGCGGTCGAACCCGTAGATGAGCTTAGCGCCGGGCGCGGCATCGAGTATGTACCACATCTCCGTTTTGCCCAGCTCGCCCTGCTCGAGCTCCGCGGCGTAGGCGTCGTCGGGATGCACCTGCACGGAGAGCTTGTCGTTGGCGTCGATGAACTTTATAAGCAGCGGGAATTTTTCCGCGCCCGCGTTGAGCGAGCCCATTCCGTCCATATCGGAAAGCGCCTCGGTTATTTTCATTCCGTCGTATTTGCCGCCGTCGACGAGGGAGCAGCCGTTCTTATGCTCGGCGGCCTCCCAGCTTTCGCCGGTGCGGTCTGAAGGGATCGGCTTGCCGTAGATCGTTCCGAGCTTGCCGCCGCCCCATATCATTTCCTTGAAAACGGGTTTGAGTTTAAGAAGTTCCATTTAATCATTCCTTTCTGATTTTATATTATACTACATAATATCGGTTTCGTCAACGATTGTTTTAATCTTTTGCGCTTCCGCATAGTATTTTTTATAAAGTCCGAAAGGTGTGGTTTTTTTATGGCAAAAAGGTTAAACGGAACCGTCAAATACGCGGCGCTTTTCGTCGTCGTGTTTCTCATCGCGCTGCTGTTTTTCGCGCTGATTTTCGGGATAATCTTCCCGACGAAGGCGCTCGCGGAGGGGCCGGTCTCGCCCTACTATTCGGCAAGACGCGAAGAGGGCGGAAAAGCCGCCGTTTCGGCGCAGGAGCCGGAGTTTTCGCAAATGATCGCCGTCTACGAAAAGATGAACGCGACGGAAAAGATGCGGCTCTATACCCTCTTCTCGTCGAAGGTAACGGAGGCGGAGCTTGAGGCACTTGTCGCGATGGCGTCCGACGGAGTCAGCGACGAGGAGCGCGCGTACTTCAACTCGCTCGCGGCGGAGCGCCTGACCGACGGCGAGCTCGCCGAGCTGCGCGCCGTCTACGAAAAATACGCCTGAAAGCGCCGGTGAAACGCCATTATTTTCACATAATGGTTGAATTTTCATTTTTTTCGGTTATAATATATGTGTAAAAAACTGCGGCTCGTGCCGCTTTCCCCACGAGGTGGATCGTTATGACCGAAAAATTCAACGTTACCGGAATGCACTGCGCCGCCTGCCAGGCCGCAGTTGAACGCGCAGTCAAACGGCTTGACGGCGTTTCCTCCGCCGACGTCAACCTGCTCGGCGCATCGATGGTCGTCGAATACGACGAAAACGCGCTCTCGGAAAAGGATATCCGCGCCGCCGTCAAAGCCGCCGGCTACAAGGCGGAAAAAGCGGACGGCAAGCCGCGCCCGAAAAACGACGAGCCAAAGACGCTGTGGCGCTGCTTCGTCCTTTCTCTCGCGTTCCTCATCCCGCTGATGGCGATAATGATGCTGCATATGTTCGGCGCGAAGCTGCCGGACTTTATGACGCACAAGGTCGTCGGCTGGATACAGCTTGCGCTGACCGTGCCCGTGATGGTCATAAACCGCCGCTTCTTCATCGGCGGCGGCAAATCGCTTATTCACGGCACGCCGAATATGGACGCCCTGATCGCGACCGGCTCCGCGGCGTCCTTCCTTTACAGTCTGTATTCCCTGCTGACCGGCGGCGAGCATTATTACTTCGATTCCGCCGCGATGATACTGACGCTGATAACGCTCGGCAAATACCTGGAGGCGCGTTCCAAGCGCGTCACGGGCGACGCGCTCGACGCGCTCGAGGATATGGCTCCGAAAACGGCGATCGTCGTCCGCGGCGGAGCAGAAACCGAGATACCCGCGGACGAACTGCGCGTCGGCGACGTGATCGCGCTGAAGCCCGGCATGTCCGCGCCCGTCGACGGAACGGTCGTCGAAGGGAGCTCGTATCTCGATCAGTCGGCGGTCACTGGCGAAAGCGAATACGTATTCAAGCAGGCGGGCGACGCGATAATCTCCGCCTCCGTCAACCATGGCGGATACCTGCGCTTCCGCGCCGATAAGGTCGGCGAGGACACGTCGTTTTCCCGCATAGTCAAGCTCGTTTCCGAAGCCGCGGCGTCGAAGGCGCCGATCCAGCGCCTCGCCGATAAGATCGCCGGCGTTTTCGTACCCGTAGTAATGGGTATCGCAGCGCTCACATTCGCGATATGGATGCTCGTCGGCGGCGGATTTGAATCCGCGCTGCTTCACGCGGTATCCGTGCTCGTCATTTCCTGCCCCTGCGCGCTTGGACTCGCCGCCCCCGTCGCCGTCATGGTCGGCACCGGCAGAGGCGCGCAGCTTTCGATACTCTACGGCTCCGCCGAAATCCTCGAACGCACCGGCAAGATAACCGCCGTCGCGCTGGACAAGACCGGCACCGTCACCGGCGGAAAGCCGGAGGTAACCGACGTCATAAACTACGGCGACGGCGATCCCCTGCCCGCCGCCGCGGCGCTCGAGAAGCTTTCGGAGCATCCGATCGCTTCTGCCGTCTGCGCTTACGCAGAAGGGCTCGGGCTGCCGGAGGTATCCGGCTTCGAGAGCTTCACCGGCAGGGGCGTTTCCGGCGTAGTCGAAGGCGCGCGCTGCCTCGCCGGCAACGCCGCGCTGATGGAGGAAAACGGAGTAGATATTTCCCCCGCCGCCGAAAAAGCGGAGGCGCTGAAAGCCGAAGGCAAGACGGTCATCTACTTCGCCGCGGACGGCGCGCTCGCCGCGCTGATCGCCGCCGCCGATTCGATACGCCCCACCTCCGCGGACGCGGTGGCGGAGCTGAAGAGCGAAGGCATAAAAGTGCTTATGCTCACCGGGGACAACCCCAACACCGCCGCCGTCATCGCCGCGAAAGCGGGGATCGACGACGTGCGCGCCGACCTGTTGCCGGAGGACAAGGAGGCGGCGCTGACCGCCCTGCGCGAAAGCGGAGAAATCACCGCGATGGCGGGCGACGGCATAAACGACGCACCCGCGCTCGCGAAGGCGGATATCGGCATTTCGATGGGCGCCGGAACGGATATCGCTCTGCGCTCCTCGGATATAGTGCTGCTGCGCGACGACCTCGCGGACCTGCCGACCGCGATACGCCTCAGCCGCGCCGTGCTGCGCAACATCAAGCAGAACTTCTTCTGGGCGCTCTTCTACAACGCCCTGTGCATACCGCTCGCGGCGGGAGCGTATTCCTCCCTGCTCGGCTGGGAGCTCTCCCCCGTCTGGGCTGCCGCCGCGATGAGCGTCAGTTCGCTCTTCGTCGTCGGCAACTCGCTCCGACTGCGCTTTTTCAAGCCGAACGCGAAAAAAGAAAAATAACTTTTACATAAAGAAAGGTGAAACACGATGGCGCTTATCACCACCGCACCCAGAGGGACGCAGGACCTGCTTCCCGAAAACAGCTTCAAAAATCAATGGCTCGAAAGCACGCTCGCGAAGACGGCGGCGGATTTCGGTTTCTCCGAGATACGCTTCCCGACCTTCGAGCACACCGAGCTTTTCAACCGCTCCGTCGGCGACACGACGGACATCGTGCAGAAGGAGATGTATACCTTCGAGGACAAGGGCGGCAGAAGCATCACGCTGCGCCCGGAGGGTACCGCCAGCGCGGTGCGCCTCCTGCTCGAAAACGGTCTTGACAAGGGACTTCTGCCGGTCAAGGCGTATTACCTCATCCCCTGCTTCCGCTACGAGAAGCCGCAGGCCGGCCGTCTGCGCGAATTCCACCAGTTCGGCGTCGAGTTCTTCGGCGCGGCGACCCCAAAGGCGGACTGCGAGATAATCGCGCTCGCCGACGAGTGCATCCGCCGCCTCGGCGTGAAGGGCGTTTCGCTCAGCATCAACTCCATCGGCTGCCCGGAATGCCGCGCCGAATACAGAAAAGCGCTCGTCGAATACTTCAAAAAGCACGAGGACAAGCTCTGCAAGCTCTGCCGCGAGCGCCTGAACACCAACCCGCTCCGCGTGCTCGACTGCAAGGATCCCGACTGCGACGGCGACGTTGAGAACGCGCCGAAGATCACCGACTACCTCTGCGGCGACTGCCGCGAGCACTTCGAACAGGTCAAGGCGCTGCTGACCGAAAGCGGCGTCGGCTTCGCCGTAAATCCCCGCATCGTGCGCGGGCTCGACTATTACAACGGCATCGTCTTCGAGTTCATTTCAAGCGACATCGGCGCGCAGGGCACCGTCTGCGGCGGAGGCCGCTACGACGGGCTCGCCGCGCAGATGGGCGGCTCCCCGATATGCGGGCTCGGCTTCGGCATGGGGCTGGAGCGCATGCTGCTCCTGCTCGAGAAGCAAGGGCTCTTCCCCGAAGCCGCCGAGGGCTGCCGCGTCTTCATAGGCTCGATGGGCGAAAAGGCGGAGAAGGAAGCGTTCCGCCTCGCGCTCGCGCAGCGGCGCGAGGGCGTCGCCGCCGAATACGACTCCGTCGGCAGAAGCGTCAAGGCGCAGATGAAATACGCCGACAAGATACGCGCCGGATACACCGTCGTGCTCGGCGACTCCGAGCTTGAAAGCGGCGTCTGCCGCGTCAAGCGCATGAGCGACGGCGAAACGCGGGAAATCAAAATTTCCGACCTCGTCGGCTTTTTTCGCTGATCTCTCACCCGGCATTAACGGATATTTCACCATTACGCGATAAGATAATTCAAGAAGCGGCTTGCCGCATTCTTCCGAAAGGACTGACGTCCGCTTGATCACGGTAACGAATCTGACAAAGAAATACGGCAAAAAAGCCGCCGTGGACAACATCTCGTTCACGGTCAACGAAGGCGAGATCGTCGGCTTTCTCGGCCCGAACGGCGCGGGAAAGACCACGACGATGAACATTCTGACGGGGTATCTTTCGATGTCCTCCGGCAGCGCCTCCGTCGGCGGCTTCGACATACTCGAGAATCCCAACGAGGTCAAAAAGCTCGTCGGGTATCTCCCCGAGCATCCGCCGCTCTACTCCGATATGACGGTGGACGCCTACCTGAAGTTTGTCTTTAAGCTCAAGAAATGCAAGGACCTCGATATGAAGTCCCACGTCGCCGAGATATGCGACGTCGTGAAGCTCTCCGACGTCCGCGGCCGCATAATCGGGCATCTCTCTAAGGGGTATCAGCAGCGCGTCGGACTGGCGCAGGCGCTCATCGGCAATCCGCCGGTGCTCATCCTCGACGAGCCGACCGTCGGGCTCGACCCGCGGCAGATAATCGAAATACGCGACCTCATCAAAGACCTCGGCAAACAGCGCACCGTCATACTCAGCTCGCATATCCTCCCCGAAGTGCAGGCGGTATGCGGACGCATAATCGTCATCAACCGCGGGCGGCTCGTCGCCGACGACTCCGCCGAAAACCTCACCCGCAACGCCGGCGGCAAGCCCGCCTATTCCGTCACGATCGACGGCGCTGAGGGACAGGTGATCGCCGCGCTGCGCGGCATCGCCGGAGTCACCTCCGTCAAGCGCATCGCGGAGAAGGAAAAGGGCACCTTCGAGTACCTCGTGGAAGCGGAAAAAGATACCGATATCCGCAAGGCGATATTCAACGTCTGCGTTTCGCTCGGCACTCCGCTTATCGAAACACACCCCGTCGCTTCGTCGCTCGAGGATGTCTTCATAAACCTTACCGGCGGCTCCCGCAGGGCGCCGGGCGGAAAAGCGAAGCGTTCCGTCAAAAAGAGAGAGGAGGCCGATCTCTGATGCTTACGATTTTCAGGCGTGAGTTCAAGACCTATTTCACCTCCGTCATCGGCTACGTTTTCTTCACGCTCTTTATGATCTTCTACGGCGTGTTCTTCTACGTCTCTATCATTGGCGGCGAGAAAAGCGGAGTCGTTTCGAGCGGTATGTCTAACTTCTTCGGCTTCATCTACTTCGTGCTCGTGCTGCTCGTTCCGGTGCTGACCATGCGCCTTTTGAGCGAGGAACGTAAGCAGAAGACCGATCAACTTCTGCTCACCTCCCCCGTCGGTCTCGGGCAGATAGTCATGGGCAAGTTCTTCTCCGCCTTCGCGATATACTCCATCGCCGTCGGAACGACCGCGTTTTTCGCGATAGTCATCGCGGCGTTCGGCAAGCTCAACTTCGTAGAGTATATAGGGATGGTCGTCGGCATACTCCTTATCGGCGCGGCGCTCATCGCCGTCGGCGAATTCATCTCCGCGCTTACGGAAAGCCAGGTGGTCGCGGCGTTCGCGACCTTCGGCGCGATAGTGCTGACCTTCGTGCCGGTGCTGCTTTCCTCGATAGTTTCGAGCCCCGTGCTGAAAACGCTGCTGGGGCTTGTTTCACTGCACACGCGCTACGTCGACTTCACAAGCGGCATTTTCGACATAAGCAACATTCTGTTTTATATAAGCTTCACCGCCGTTTTCCTTTTCCTCACCGTGAGAGTAATGGAACGGCGCAGATGGTCTTAAGGGAGGCGCGGATATGAACGGCAATCTCAACGGCGCCCCCAAGGGCAGCATTCAGGAAACGCCGAAGAAGCGTTTCTTCTCCAACCCGCGCTTCAAGCACGGCTCGCTCGCGACGGCGATAACCGCGGTCGTCATAATCGTGATAATCCTGCTCAACGTCGCCGTCACGCTCATCGGCGAACGCGCCGATCTGCGCTTCGATATCACTGCGAACCGCCTCTTCTCGCTTACCGACGAGGCGAAGGCGTACTTCGACTCCGTGGAAGGCGACGTGACGATAACCGCGCTGACAACGGAAGCGAAGCTGCGCGCCTTTTCCGCGTTCTCCGACGCGGGCTACGACGGAACGATCTACGAGGCGCCGATACGCCGCCTGCCTGAGATACTCTCCGAGGTCGCGAAAAACGAGCGCATCACCGTCAAATACGTCGATATGGACGCCAACCCCAACTTCTTGAACAAGTATGATATGATCTCACAGCCGTCGCGCCCTGAAATGTTCCTTCTGGTCGAAAGCCCCAAGCGCTACAAACTCGTTGAGCTGACCGACTTCATCAACACCGACTTCGGAGAAACGACGAGCTATAAGACCGACTCGGAAAGCTACACCTACTACTACTTCACCGAGCAGCCGCTTATCAACGCCGTCGGCTACGTGCTGCGCGACGAAGTCGTTTCCGTCGCCGTCGTCAACGGACACGGCGAGCGCACCGAGGACGAGAGCAACCTCGCTTTTATCAGCGGCATATTCGAGAACAACGGGCTCAGCGTCGAGAGCATCGACTTCGCGAAGGACGCGATCCCGCAGAACGCCAAGTTCCTCGCCGTCGTCGCGCCTACCCGCGACTTCTCGCAGGCGGAGGTAACCAAGCTCGACGAGTTCCTGCAGAACGGCAAGGACTACGGCCGCAACCTGCTCTATTTCGACGGCGGCACCGCCGACCTGCCGAATCTTTACGGATACCTCGAACTGAACTGGGGCGTGAGGATCGACCCGAATTCCCGCGTCTACGACCAGGATAACTGCATCGTTTATCCGTTCTACGTCATAACAGAATACGACTCCGACAGCGATATAACCAAAGAACTCAACAACGCGGGTGTCAAGACGGTCATACAGAATCCGGAGCCGATTGAGATTCTCTGGAAAGAACGCGACATACGCACCGTAACCTCCCTGCTGACCACTTCGGACACCGCGTTCAAGCGCGCCGTTTCCGAAACGCCGGATGGCGAATCCGCCGCGGCGATAACGAAACGCGACGACGACGTGACCGGCGAATTCGCCGTTATGACGCTTACGCGCAAGCGCAACACCAATCTGCCGGTCGAAGAATCTTCCGGAGTACTCGTAACGAGCGACGGTTTTATCGACTTCTACTTTAATTCCGGCTCCTCCAACACCTACGGCAACGGCACACTGATCACGAGCATACTTGAATCGATGCAGGAAAAATCCGATCCCGTTACGATAGTCAAAAAGGATCTCGCCACCGAGGTAATCGATCTGACCAACAATCAGGTCAGGATCTTCGCGCTGGTATTCTCCATACTCTTCCCCGCCGTTATCATCGGCGTGGGTACGTTCGTTTTCGTCAAGAGGAAGAACCTGTGAGCAAGAACAAACGTCTGCTTTTAATACTGCTTGCGATCGCCGCGGTCCTCGCCGCGGGCGTCGCCGTCATACTCCTCACCGCGCCGGAGGATACCGTTTCCTCCGACGAGCCGAGCGAGGCGACGCTCATCTACTCCGTCACCCGCGACGAATTCGTAAGCGCCTCCGTGAGCAACGGAGCCGGCGGCTTCACGCTTGTGAAAACCGCAGACGGCTACACCGTTAAGGAAGACGATGGCTTCGAAACGAACGCGTACTCGACAAGCTGGGTCGGCGACAAGCTGCTCGCGCCGAACGCTTCGCGCACGGTCGCTTCGCCCGGGGCGCTCTCGGAATACGGGCTCGACTCCCCCGCCGCGACCTGCCGCGTGGAGCTCGCGGACGGCGCGGCGAAGACGCTGCTGCTCGGCAACGAAGCCCCCTCCGGCGGACGCTATATGTCCCTTCAGGGCGAGG
This sequence comes from Clostridia bacterium, assembly GCA_017438525.1. Classification (NCBI taxonomy): domain Bacteria; kingdom Bacillati; phylum Bacillota; class Clostridia; species Clostridia bacterium. The sequence goes on along the minus strand of JAFRVI010000075.1, from coordinate 17,240 downwards.
ACGGCGTTTATATCGTCACCCACAACCTGCCGCTTTATCTGACGCGCTCGGCGGCGTCCTACGTCGAGACCGACGTTATCCCCTCAAAAGACGACTTCCCCGAAGGAACGGATACAAACGTCAAATACGTCTTCATCGGCGGCAAAAAACGCGCCGAGAACGTCGAGATAATCATGGATCCGAACTACGTCAGCGACGAAACGGCGTCGACGCCTTACGTCATGACGCAGCCGATAGATTACCCCGTCAACTCCACGACGACGGGCGACCTTGTGACCTACGCTTCGGGAATGAGTTTCACGGAATGCGTCGAGATACGCCCGACTCCCGAACGCGTCGCGTTTTACGGCCTCGACGATCCCGATTACACTCTCGTTTTCCGCTTCGCTGACAAGGAAGTGCGTATCGGCTTCGCCGACGCGGGCGAGTTCTGCTACGCGAAGATGGACGGATTCGACGCGGTATTCACCGCCTATCCGACCTACACCTCATTCCTCTCCAACCCCGCGGACACGTATATGTCGCGCCTGACCTTCACAAAGAAGCTCTCCGCCCTCTCCGGACTCACCGTGAACTACGCGGGCGGCGCCCACGTTTTCAAAGTCGACCGCGACGGCGGCGGAATAATCCCCTACTGCGGCGAACTGAAGCTCGACGCGGATAACTTCAAGCTCTTCTACGAGAACCTGATAATGACGCTCTCAGAGGGACGCCTGGATTCCGTTCCGGCCGCGCCCGCGGCGCTGACGCTCACCTATTCCTTCAACGACGGAAGCGCCGACGTCAAGGTCGAGTTCGTACCGGTCGACAACATGCGCTACGCCTACCTCATCGACGGCGAAGGCGTCTTCTTCGTGCTCAAGTCGCAGGTCGACGCGATAATCTCAGACGCCGCGCTCGTCGCGCAGAACAAGCCGATCAAGAGCACAATTTGACAATGCTTTTTTAAGTATTTTTCGTCTTTCGTTAAGGTTTGAAAAATATCGCAAAAAAGTGTTTACTTTTATGCTTTTTAGTGTTAAAATGCGTATGTGAGAGCGTACGCATTTTTTCGTGCGCTCCGCTATTATATAGAAAGGACGCGCGGATAATCCGCGCCGCAACGAAATGGTTAACAAGACCGCAGATTCCCAGGCGGACTGCCTGTTTGACGCAATACTCTCTCTGAAAACCCGCGAGGAATGCTACGTATTTTTCGACGACGTATGCACCGAAAACGAGATCAACACGATGGCGCAGCGCTTCGCCGTCGCGCGGCTGCTGCTCAAGGGCGGCGTCTACGCCGACATAGTCGAGAAGACGAGGGCTTCGACCGCCACCGTCAGCCGCGTCAAGCGCTGCCTGAAATACGGCAGCGGCGGCTACAAGCTCGGCGCCGACAGATTGGAGCAAAAATGAGCGGATACGGCAGCTTTTCCGCCGTCTACGACCGGCTGATGAGCGACTTCGACTACGCCGGCGCGGCGGGATACCTCGTTAAGCTCGCGAAAAAGCACGGCAGTCCGATGCTCAAGCCGCTCGACCTCGCCTGCGGAAGCGGGCGGCTCGCGGCGGAGCTAGTTAAGCTCGGCTTCGATCCCGTTTGCGCGGACGGCTCGCCCGAGATGCTTTCGCTCGCGAAGGAGCGTCTGCCCGCCGATACGCTCCTGCTCTGCCAGGACATGACCGAGCTCGACCTGAACGACACCGTCGACGTCTGCTTCTGCACGATGGACAGCGTCAACTATATCACGACGAAAACCGCGCTGAAGGCGGCGTTCAAGCGGCTCGCGATCTTCACCGACAAGGGCGGCGTTTTCATCTTCGACGCCGACGGCGAACGCAAGTTCACCGACGAGCTTGCAGACGGGACGTACACCTACGACCTCGACGACCTCTACCTCGTCTGGAACACCGGGTATTCTCCCCGCACGCGCAAGGCGAGGTACGAGCTGACCTGGTTCGAGCGCGACGGCGGCACGTGGCGCCGCTTCGACGAGGAGCAGGAGCAGCGCTGCTGGACGCGCGATGAGCTCGTTTCAACGCTCGAGGAGTGCGGTTTCGCGCCCGATGCGGAGTACGACGCCTACACCCTTTCGCCTCCGAAGGCGGACAGCCGGCGCATCCACTACGTTTTCAAAAAGGTTTAACGCTATGCTTATCAGACCCGTTGAAAAACGCGATATACCGCGCATACACGAGCTGCTCGGGCAGATACTGCGCCTGCACGCGGAGCTGCGGCCGGACGTCTTCCGCGCCGACCGCGAGAAGTTCGACACGGCCGAGCTGGAGGCGCTGCTGACGCGCCCCGACCGCCCCTCCTTCGCCGCCGAAGAGGACGGCGTCTGCGTCGGCTACGCGCTCTGCGAGATACGGCAGCCCGCCGCGCCGCAGATGCTTCCGCGCAAAGTGCTCTACCTCGACGACCTCTGCGTCGATTCCGCCTTCCGCGGACGCGGGATCGGCGGCGCGCTGATCGCATTCGTACGCGAATACGCGGCCGAGATCGGCGCTGATTCGCTCGAGCTGAACGTCTGGGAGGCCAACGCCGACGCGAAGGCGTTTTATGAAAAACTCGGCTTCATAACGCAGTGCAGGCACATGGAGCTGAAGCTGTAACGGCAATTTCAAAAAAGAATAAAAAACGCGGCCGCTGTCCTGTTTATCGGACAGCGGCCGTTTTATAATACGGTCGTAAAGCGGAAAAAACTCCGCGGAAAGAGGTGGTGAAAATGGAGGAGGATATTGACGAACTGTTTGACGACAGCGGCCTCGGCGACGTCGATTTCAGCGAAATGCTGCTCGCGCTGCTCGCCGCGGAAGAGCAGGATTTTACCGATCCCGAGCCCGATTACGACTACGAAGGAGGAGAAGACGAATGAGCGTCTGGCTGGCGGCTATCGTTTTGTGTCCGGTATTCATTTCCGTCGCAAAACTGATGGAATACCAAAACAGAGCGTGATACCACGCTCTGTTTTTTATCGGATTTATTTAAGCGCTTATTCTCCGGCGAGAAACGCTTTCAGTTCGTCAAGTCTGCGCAGCGCTTCCGCCCTGCCGATTTGATAAACGCGCTCGAGTTCGTCCGGGTCCTTCTCCGTGCGGCCTATATTCAGCGGTTCGGGAGGGCGGATAACGAGGGCGGCGCCGGCGCGTTCGCGTTCGTCGATCTCGTCCATCTGTCCGTTATACATCAGGTGGCGCTCCGCCATCGCCTCGACGAGTTTCGGGTATTTGCGGAGCTTGCGTCTGACAAGCGGCAGCGCCCTGCTTTTCTTTTTGCGGTAGCCCTTCGGCTGAGTCAGAATTATGACGTTCCGGTTATAGCCGAGCGACTCCATAAAGCGATACGGCACGGCGTCGACGACGCCGCCGTCGAGCAGCTCGCGGCCGTCGATCTCCACGACGCGCGAAACGAGCGGCATCGACGCGGAGGCGCGCATCCACTCGAAGTCGGCTTCGCCGCCGTCCGAGCACTTGTGATATACCGCTTCGCCGGTGTTTATATCCGTCGCGCCGACGTAAAAGTCCATCGGGTCCGCGGCGAAGGTCTCGCGGTCGAAAACGTCAAGCTCCAGCGGGAGCTCGCGGTAGCAGAAGTCCACGCCGTAAAGGTCGCCCGTTTTGCGCAGCGAGCGCAGACTGCAGTAGCGCGGATCTTTGCAGTACGCTTTGTTATACCTTATCGCCCTGCCGATCTGGCGCGACTTGTAGTTGCAGCCGAACGCCGCCCCCGCGGAAATGCCGACGGCGGCTTCGAAGTCTATTCCGTTTTCCATCATCACGTCGATGACGCCGCAGGTGAACATCCCGCGCATCGCCCCGCCCTCCATAATGAGCGCGGTTTTTTCTTTCGCTTCCGTCATGATTCCGTCCTTTGCATTTATCCCCGCGCACGAGGCGCGGGGACGTTTTTCATATCAGCCGGAACATCCTGAACGCCAGCGGCGCGGCGGTCGCCATCGCGAATCCGCCCACCAGGGCAACCGGTATCATCATAACGTATTTGTCCGCTCCGAGCAGCCACAGAGGCAGGAATACCACGCCCGCGCAAAGCCCGACGGCAATGAGTCCGACCGGCAGGCGCAGGACGCGCATCCACCACTTTATGTCTCCGGTGGAGAACTCAATATACTTATTCTCCGTCAACATCCCGAGGCAGCCGCCCCAGATCAGCGCGAGCAGCGCGGCGGTGATAAGCAGCTGCTTTCTCTCGACTCCGAAAAAGTTCAAAAACATAAGCGCGGAGGCGACAATCGGGATCGCGACGAGAGTCTTTTTCTTATTGATCTTCACGCAGATATGCACGACCGCGCTGACGCAGAATCCGACGGCGAGCCCGGCGAGTACGTCCGTCGGCCAGTGCATTCCGAAGTAAAGACGCGACACGCCGACCAGCACGGGAATCAGGAGAAGCGGCCAGTACTTTTTCGGACCTTTTCTGTAAGCAATACCGGAAAGAAGCGAGGCGGACGCCTGCGAGTGTCCGCTCGGGAAAGATTCGGCGAGATACTCGCCGTCGTGCAGCTGCGAATCGTAAATGTAATCGTATTTGCCTCTGCGCAGTTCGTTCTCGTGAGTCGCGACCGGACGCGCTCTTGCGATTATTCCCTTCAGCAAAGAATTTACGTAGCAGCCGGAGAAAACGTCGAGCGCAATTTCCTCCCCCATCGCCTTGTCAAAGCACCAGTAAATAACCGGAACAAAAGCCGCGACTACGGCCGTTCCGCCGAGAGTTGAGAAAATGCCGAAGAAGAAGTCGAAAAAATCACTGCCTATCTTCTGAATAAACTGCAGAATATCAAGCTCCATCACATACCTCCGGTATAAAAAGCCGCAAACGGCGCGTATTTCACATAAAATAACCTATTGTCAGTCAAATTGGTCGATTTTTGTTGACAATTCGACGGTTTTCCCTGTTTCTCCTCGATTATAACACATCAAAACCCGCTTTTTGTATGAATTTCGTTCATATTATGAATTATTTTCAGAAAAACCCTTTACAAATATGAAGTTGACTCATATAATGGGTATAATAATGATTATTAGTGTCATTATGTGTTATTGTCATTGACTGATTGGCGATAAGGACAATACGCCTGATAAGCGGTCAAATCCGGAGCTTTGCAGTTTGTTGTCCTCGGCGGGCGCCAGCCCGCCGTCGTCCTCCGCGCCGCAAATCCCTCGGATTTGCCTCGCTTTCAGGTGCGGAGCAGTTTTGAACGGACCGATTTTGTTTCGTTCAAGGCAAAAGCGCAAGGCAATACTTGCTGTATTGCCGAGCATTTTAACACGGAACGGGGCAAAATCTGTCGTTCAAAACCGTGTTGCCCTTACCGCCAATCAGTCTTAATTGGGAGGCGAACGATGAACAGAATATGCGAACTGCGCAAGCAGAATAAGCTGACGCAGAAAGCGCTTGCCGAAAAACTGATGGTCGACCAGTCCGCGGTTTCCTACTGGGAATGCGGAAGGGCTCTTCCCGATACGGCAAAGCAGATCCTGCTCGCCGATCTTTTCGGCGTCAGCATTGATTACGTGCTCGGAAGAGACGTTCCGAAGGGCACTCCGCCCGGAGTGCTGCCCGAAGCGGGCGCGCAGCTCGTTTTCGTCCAGCCGCCGGTGCAGGCGCCGCCTCCGCCGGAGCCGACGAGATATATCAAGGTCTATTCCTCGCTGAACGCCGCGCAGTTTGCCTCCGGCAACGCCGAGGTCATACAGACTCTTGATATTCCCGAGGACTGGAACGGAGAATATTACGGCATCCTCATGCGCGGAGATTCCATGGCGCCCCGCTATCTTGACGGCGACGTCGTTATCATCCGCCGTCAGACCGTCTGCAGCAACGGGCAGGACGCCTTCGTCTTCATCGGTCAGCAGGAAGGCACGCTGAAAAAGGTCTTCCTCGACTTCAACCGCTCGGTCACGCTGAAGCCGAACAACCAGGCGTACCGCACGCTCTATTTTTCCGAGCGCGAGATAGCCGCCCTTCCCCTCGTTATAGGCGGGATCGCGGTCGAGCTGCGCCGCAAGATAGTATAATCCCGAACAGATAATAATTAAAAAGGAGATATTACCGTGAACAACACCGAAAAAACGATGGAAAAAATAGTCGCCCTCTGCAAAAACAGGGGCTTCGTATACCCCGGCTCCGAAATCTACGGCGGCCTGGCGAACGCCTGGGACTACGGCCCGCTCGGCGTCGAGCTGAAAAACAACATCAAACGCGCGTGGTGGAAGAAGTTCGTCACCGAATCCGAAACGAACGTCGGTCTCGACAGCGCGATACTTATGAATCCTCAGGTCTGGGTCGCCTCCGGCCACGTCGGCGGCTTCTCCGACCCGCTTACCGACTGCAAGAGCTGCAAGGCGCGCCACCGCGCGGATCAGCTCATCGAGGCCGCCGGCGGAAACCCGAACGGCATGAGCTTTGAGGAAATGATGGCTTACATACGCGACAACGGCATCACCTGCCCCGCCTGCGGCGGCAAGGAGTTCACCGATATCCGCAAGTTCAATCTCATGTTCAAGACCTTCCAGGGCGTCACCGAAGACAGCAAGAGCGAACTATTCCTGCGCCCCGAGACCGCGCAGGGCATCTTCGTCAACTTCAAAAACATCCAGCGCACCACGCGCCGCAAGATCCCCTTCGGCGTCGGCCAGATAGGCAAGTCCTTCCGCAACGAGATCACTCCCGGCAACTTCATCTTCCGCATCCGCGAGTTCGAGCAGATGGAGCTGGAGTTCTTCTGCAAGCCCGGCACCGACCTTGAATGGTTCGACTACTGGGAGGGCTACTGCCGCGACTTCCTCTACTCCCTCGGCATGAAGCCGGAAAACCTCAAGCTCCGCCAGCACGAGCAGAAGGAGCTGTCGCACTACTCCAAGGCGACCACCGATTTCGAGTACCTCTTCCCCTTCGGCTGGGGCGAGCTCTGGGCATCGCCGACCGCACCGACTTCGATCTGCGTCAGCACAGCGAACATTCCGGCGAGCCGCTTGAATACTTCGACCCCGAAACGAACGAGAAATATATGCCCTACGTCATCGAGCCGTCGCTCGGCGCGGACAGAGTCACGCTCGCGCTGATGATCGAAGCGTATGACGAGGAGACCGTCGGCGAAGGCGACGTCCGCGTCGTGCTCCGCCTGCATCCGGCGATCGCGCCCTTCAAGGCGGCGGTGCTGCCCCTCTCCAAGAAGCTCAACGAAGGCGCCCTCGCCTTCTACCGCACGCTGAAGAGCGAATTCAACGTCGACTTCGACGACGCCGGCTCCATCGGCAAGCGCTATCGCCGCGAGGACGAAATCGGCACGCCCGTCTGCTTCACCTACGACTTCGAGAGCGAGCAGGACGGCTGCGTTACCGCCCGCGACCGCGATACCATGGAGCAGGTCCGCATCCCGATGAGCGAGGCCGCGAAGTATATCGCCGAAAAGCTCCGCTTCTGATAACGCGCATATTCAAACGGGCAAGGCGAGCGCGCCCTGTCCGTTTGCCGTATTGACATTTCCTACCATAAGTAATATAATGGCTTGACGCTCACGCGGCGCACCGCTGAGCGCGGGAAACTTACGAAACGGGAAAGAAAAATGAATTTTATCAAAAACGTATTCAAAAACCGTCGGCTCGTATGGCAGATGAGCCGCAACGACTTCCGCAACAAGTTCTCCAGCATGTCGCTGGGAACGGTGTGGGGCTTCGCCGTGCCGCTCGTTTTTATGACGATCTACTACGTCATATTCAACTACGTACTCAAAAGCGGCGATATCGTCACGCCGTCCGGACTGCAGATACCCTTTGTCGTCTGGTTTTTAAGCGGCTTCTCGATGTGGCTTTTTATCAGCGACGGACTGACGAGCGCGACGACCTCGATACGCACCTATTCCTACCTCGTCAAAAAGACGGTATTCAACGTCGATATAATTCCGGTGTTCACGCTGCTTTCGAACGGGATAGTGTCGCTCGTGGTCTTCGGCATCGCCGGCATCGTCTGCACCGTCTACGGAGCGGTCTCCGGCATACCTCTCTTCCCGAACATTCTTTTCGCCCTTTATATCATACCCTCCGCGTTCATCTTCCTCGCGGCGCTGACGCGCCTGACCTCCGCGCTTGCGACTAAGGTCGCGGACGTTACGGCGGTCATCAATATCTTCATCCAGATAATTTTCTGGTTCTCCGCGATCCTCTGGGACATAAAGATACTCGACGCGAAGGTACCGGTGCTCGGACAGATACTGCGTTTCTCGCCGTTCACCTACCTCGTCTACGGCTTCCGCCAGGCGTTTACGGCGGATTACCTGCCTATAATAACGGCGAAATACGGGCTTTACACCGCGGGCTTCTGGGCAATAACCCTGCTCGTTTTCCTCTACGGCAACTACGTCTTTAACAAAAACAAAAAAGACTTTGCCGACGTGCTTTAAAGGGGGTGCGGACATGGAGCCAATTATCAGCGTAAAGAACCTGAGCAAGCGTTACAAGGTCTTCGGGCGCAAGAAGGACATCATAGTCGAGGCGATGTTCCCGAAGGCGAACCGCCACTCCCTCTTCACGGCGGTCGATAATATGTCATTCGACGTCTATCCGGGCGAATCCGTCGGCGTCCTCGGCTGCAACGGCGCGGGCAAATCCACGCTGCTGAAGATGATAACCGGCGTCGTCGCGCCCACCGAGGGCGAAATAAAGCTCGGCGGACGCGTCAGTTCCCTGCTGGAGCTCGGCACAGCGTTCAACCCCGAACTTACCGGCGTTGAGAACATCTATCAGCACGGCCAGATCTTCGGTCTGACGAACGCCGAGATCAAGGCGCGCGAACAGGAGATAATCGACTTCGCCGACATCGGCGACCACATAAACCAGCCGGTCAAGACGTATTCGAGCGGTATGTTCGCGCGTCTCGCTTTCGCGTGTGCGATAAATGTCGACCCGGATATATTGATCGTCGACGAGGTGCTCTCCGTCGGCGATATGGCGTTCCAGATGAAGTGCTTCAAGAAGTTCGAGCAGTTCAAGGAGCGCAAAAAGACGATACTTTTCGTTTCGCATAACGTCAACGATATTCTCACTAACTGCACCCGCGCACTAATCCTTCAGCAAGGCAGGTGCATCTTCGACGGCGACGCCAAGGAAGGCGTAGAACGGTACAAAAAGCTGATGAGCGGTATCGATATGAACGAAAACCGCAACGGAGAAACCGGCCGGCAAGCGGCCGCAGACGCATCCGTCGAGTTATCTGCGGAGTGTGAAAGCGGCGAAATGAAGAAGAACCACGAGCTCAACGGCGATATTCTGATCTACGGCAACCAAAAGGCCGAAATCATCGATTATGGCCTCTTCGGAGCAGATGGCAAGCCGACTAACTCTATCAAGAGCCACGAGCAGATAACCATCAGAATGAAGGTAAAGTTCAACGAGCCGCTGGACGAGCCCATCTTCGCCGTCGGATTCAAGAACGCCCAGGGGCTCGAGCTCTGCGGCGTAAACACTTTCAGCCACAAAGTTGAGACCGGCCACTTTGACAAGGGACAGACTGCCGACGTCAAGTTTTCCCTGACTGTTCCGCTCGCAACTAACAAATATTCCGTATCGTTCGGCTGCACCAGCTACAACGATGACGGAGCTCTCGAAATATACTGCCGTCATTACGACGCTTTCTTTATCGACATAGCCGCCCGCCCCAATTCGGTAGGCCTGTTCGATCTCGAAAGCCGAATAACCATTGAAAGATAACCGGAGGCGCGTTATGGCAACCATAAACTACAAATGGTATTCCGGCACCGACGAATACAGCGACGGGGATATCGAAAACGATATTCTCGGTTATTTCAAAAAGTACGGAAACAGACATCTTGAAAAGGTGTTCAAGCAAGACGACTGCTGGGCAACGTTTTACCATCTGACGCCGCTGCGCGAAAACATAGTCAACTTCTACTCCTTCAAGCCGAACTCCTCCGTGCTTGAGGTCGGTGCGGGATTCGGCGCCGTGACCGGCGCGCTTTGCGACAAGTCGGAGCGCGTGACAGCCGTTGAGCTGTCAAAGCGACGCGCGGAAGGGCTCTATGAACGCCACAAAAAGCGTAAAAACCTCGACATCATCGTCGGAAACCTGAACGATATCGATTTTAACGAAAAGTTTGATTATATCACGCTGATAGGAGTGCTGGAATACGCGCTTTCGTTCACTGCATCCGAGCATCCCTATGAAGATTTTCTCAAAGCCGTCGGGTCCCTGCTAAAGCCCGACGGCAAGCTGCTGATCGCGATTGAAAACCGTTACGGGCTGAAGTATTGGTGCGGCGCTCCCGAAGACCATACCGGGAAGCCGTTCGACGGAATAAACGGATACGACGGCGTCAGTTTTGTGCGCACGTTCGGAAAGGCGGAGTTATCCGAGCTCCTCAATTCCTCCGGCTTCGGCGCGCTCAAATATTATTACCCTTATCCCGACTATAAAATGCCGCTCGCGGTTTTCAGCGACGACAATCTGCCGGACGATGCAGGTGCGCTTGCGGGAATAGTCGATCCGCATCCGTATGAATCTCCGGTTATTTACGACGAGAAGGCGCTTATACCTCCGCTTGTGAAAAACGGCGTCTTTCCATTTTTCTCTAATTCGTTTTTCGTAGAAGCGGGCTTTTAGCATAATTTCGACAATGAGGTCACGTTATTATGAGTGAAGTTGAAAACAAGATGCACTGTAGTCAATTCAATGGAAGCGACTACGAAAGCATATACAATTATTCGCCGATACGCGAAAACATAGCGGCATGGTGCGACATAGGCGGAAGGATACTCGAGATAGGCGGGGAACGCGGCGCTGTCACCGGCGCGCTCCTCCGCAAGGGCGACGTAACTTCTGTCGAAGCCGACCCCGAGCGCGCCGCCGCACTGCGTGAGAGATATCCTCAAGCCACTGTTGCGGGCGTGCTCGACAACGTCGGAAGCGACTTCGACTGCGCGGTTTTGATCGGCTCGCTCGAGGACTGCGCGAACGGCAACGAAGTCGGTTTCTTGAAACGCGTCTGTGAGCACCTCAAGCCCGACGGAAAACTTATCATCGCGGTCGATAACTCCCTTGCCGCCGGCAGACTCTCCGGCAGAGCCGCCGAAACCTATACGCGCAAGGGCTATTCGCTTGCGGAGTTCCGCACTATACTTGAGAGCGCGGGACTGAAGTATTCTTCTATGCTTTATCCAGCTCCGGATTACCGCTTCACCAACGTGATATTCAGCGACCGCCAGCTGCCCGACAGCGAAAGCATAAAGCGCCGGCTGATATACTTTCCGTCCGATCCGACAGCGACGTTCAGCGAAAACGCCTACCTGCGCCGCCTTATAGAAGCCGACAGGAACTCATATCCGCTCGTTGCCGACGCATTTCTCGTCGAGGCGTCGCGCTCCGAAGCGCCGAAGACCCCGAAGCTCGTCTGCTTCTCCGTCTACCGCAAGCCGGAATACCAGGTATTCACCGTCGTCAGCGACGAAAACGCGTATAAGTACGCCGCCGTTCCGGAGGCGTACCCACATATAGAGAGCGTCGGCAGAAACATATCCGAGCTCGCTGAAAACGACATCGAAACGCCCGATTCATATTCCGATCACGTCGTTACCAGCCGCATATGCGAGGGAGAGCCCTTCGATATGCATCTGCTCGCCGAATACCGCCGGGATGGAATCAGCGCCTTAAAAAAGGCGGCGGATGATTTCTTTGCCGCCGTATCCGACGCATGCGGCGAGGGCGGTAACACAGACACAATTTTCGACAGATTCTCCGTCGAGCTGACCGATGAGCAGCGTGCCGAGCTGCACTTTCTCAAGCGCGGCTATATGGATATGATCTTTCAGAATTGTTTCGTCGAGGACGGGCGCTGTGTATTCTACGATCAAGAATGGCGTTTTGATAACACGCCGCTCGAATACGTAATTTTCAGAGCGCTTACCAACAGCGAAGCTATTCTTGAAACGGTAAGCGAGGATCTCTTAGAGCTGTTCGGAATTTCCGCATATCTGCCGCTTTTTGAAGAGCTGAACCGCGCCTTTGCCGACGAGGTTTACAGCGACTTCTATAAAAAGTGGTATGCCGTGCGCCGCGTCTCACCCGACAAGCGCATAGGCGCGCTTCAGGCGCAACTCGACACCGCCGAGAGCGATAAGGAAACGCTCAGGCAGAGCAACGAATCCCTACGCAAAGACATTTATACGGCAGAAGAGACCATTATCGGATTGCGAAGCGAGCTGAAGGCAATTGAAAACAAAAAACTCCGCAGGAGAAGCATAAACTACATGCATGCTCATCCAAAGCTCCACAAATTTATCAAGACAGTGTTCGCGCCGTACAACTACATTCGATGCAAATACAGACTTCGCCGCGAAAAGAACTCTGCCGCAAATAATCCCGAAACCGCCTATTCGCTCTGGATAAAGCGCAACTCTCCGGATAAAGAAGCCCTTGAAAATCAGAAAAACCGCGCGTTTTCGTCGACTCCGGTGTTCAGCATACTTACTCCTCTCTATAACACGGACAAAAAGATGCTCGAGGAAATGATTGCCTCCGTCAAGGCGCAGACCTATCCGCACTGGGAGCTCTGTCTTACCGACGCGAGTGACGCCAGGCACGACTATGTCGGCAAAGTCGCGCGTTCCTTTGCCGAAAAGGACACGCGCATAAAATACCTTCGCCTTGATAACAATCTCGGTATTGCAGGAAATACGAACGCCGCCGCCGAGCTCGCCGGCGGGGACTTTATCGCGCTGCTCGATCACGACGACGCGCTCGCGCCGGACGCACTGTACGAAATGGCGGATGCCGTGAATGCCGAGCCGGAAGCAGATTTCATTTACACCGACGAGGACAAATTCACCGATATCGACGGTGAGTATTTTGAGCCGCATTTTAAACCGGATTTTTCGATTTTCACGCTGCGATCCTTCAACTACATCTGCCATTTCACCGCACTGAAAAAGACGCTGTTTGACGCTATCGGCGGCTTTGCCGCGGGCTACGACGGCGCCCAGGATTATGACCTCTTCCTGCGCGCCGCGGAAAGGGCGGCGCTGATAAAGCATATCCCGAAGCCGCTGTATCACTGGCGCGTACACCCATCCTCCACCGCCGCAACCGCAGGCAGCAAGAATTACGCCGAAGAGGCGGGGCGCAGGGCTGTTGAAGCGCACATCAAGCGCGTAGGAATAGACGGTGAGGCGCTGAGTTCAGATATGCCTTTCCGCTACCGCGTCAGATATCCGCTGACATACAAACCTCTTATTTCCGTGCTTATACCCAACAAAGACTCTGCCAAAGACTTGAAAAAGTGCGTCGATTCCGTGCTCGCTTCCGATTACGATAATATCGAAATAGTCATTATCGAGAACAACAGCGTAACCGCGGAGATCAGGCAGCTTTATGATCAGCTTTCACTTGATCCGAGAATCACCGTCGCCCGCTATGAAAACCACGGCTTCAACTACTCGGCGATAAACAATTACGGGGCTTCCTTAGCGCACGGCGAACTGCTGCTCCTGTTGAATAATGATATCGAGGCGATAGGAACGGAATGGCTTTCCGAAATGGCGTCCGTGCTCATGCAGGATGGTGTCGTCGCCGTAGGCGCGCGCCTGCTCTATCCCGACAATACGGTGCAGCACTCAGGGGTGATCATCGGTCTGGGCGGCGTCGCCGGACATATTGAAAAGATGTTTGACGACAGCGACTGCGGCTACTTCGGCTACGGCAGAAGCATACGCGAGGTCGGAGCAGTCACCGCAGCGTGTATGCTCGTGCGCCGCGATGCATTCGACGCGGCGGGGGGATTCGACGAGAAATTCGCCGTTGCTTTCAACGATATCGACCTTTGTATGAAGCTCCGCGCGAATGGCGGGAAAATAGTATATACCCCATATGCGCGGCTTTACCATTACGAATCCAAATCCCGCGGGCGCGACGACGATACCCCCGAAAAAATCAAACGCTTCAAGACCGAAATCGACAGATTCCAAGCAAAGTGGGCGGCCGAGCTTTCCGCGGGCGACCCCTTCTTCAACAAGAATCTGCGGCTTGACAGCAATGAATATCTGCCGAGAACTGATAAGGTAGTTTAATATGGGTAATTCAATCGAAAGACAGCCGGCAGGCGATCGTATATGCGCGGGGATGGTCGTCTTCAACGGCGACTTCGAAAAAGCCGCGGCAAACGTTGAGAACGTCCTTCCATCCGTTGACGCCTTCTTCATCGTCGACAACGGCTCGGACGACCTCTCCCCTCTCGAATCGCATTTCTCCGGCAACGGCAAAGTGCGTTTCATAAAAAACGGTGAGAATAAAGGCATTGCCTTTGCGCTCAACCGCGTGCTCGACGCCGCAAGCGACGAGGGTTTCGACTGGGTATTGACACTTGATCAGGACACCGTCTGTGACGGGAATCTGATAAACGTATACAGGCGTTACATAGGTGAGCCGGATATCGGCATCGTTTCCCCGTTCATCATCCACAGGGGCAGCAACTCCCCCGAGCATTACAAAGACGGGAATATGCCGGAGACGGAGATCATCGACGATTTCGGCAGATGCATAACCTCAGCTGCGCTGACGAACGTCAGGGCGGCGAAGGAGATCGGCGGCTGGAACGACGAACTTTTCATCGACGCGGTCGACTTCGATTTCAACTACCGCCTGATGTCCGCAGGGTATCGCATCCTGCGCGCTAATGATACGTATATCGTGCAGGAGATCGGCGAGCGCGTACCGATAAAGATTTATAAGTTACTTTACCGTTTCATCGGCGATCACAAGTACCACGGGCCGAAGTATTATTCAGTCCATTCGGATTTCCGCCTTTATTACATCGCGCGAAATTACAGGTGGTTTTTGAAGAAGCACAAGGTGAAATCACCCACCGTCAACCGATGGGTGAATTTCAGGGATATGCTGCTCCGCTTCTTGCTTTATCCGCGCAAGCGCAGCAGGATAAAGATGCTCCGTGCCGTCCGCAGAGGCCGCCGCGACGCAAAGAAAATGACCTATTGACGCAAAACGGCGTAAACTGCGCCGTTTTCGTTATATAACCGCGTTTTTTCAATCTTTCTTCAATCCTCGCCAGTTATTATTACTGTGAAACGGAGGGACAAAGCATGAAGCTTCTGCTTGCCGAAGACGAAAAAAGAATGAACCGCGCGCTCTGCGAGATACTTCGCCAGGAGGGCTACGAAGTCACCTCCGTCGAAAACGGCGAGGACGCGCTTTATGAGATCGAGGGCGGCCTTTACGACCTTATCGTGCTTGACGTCATGATGCCGGGAATGAACGGCTTCGACGTGGCGAAAAGCGCGCGCAGGTCGGGTATCCGCACGCCCATCCTCATGCTGACCGCCAAAAGCGAGCTCGACGACAAGGTCGAGGGGCTCGACAGCGGCGCGGACGACTATCTGACGAAGCCGTTTTTGACGAAGGAGCTGCTCGCTCGGCTCCGCGCGCTCGGCAGGCGCAACGTTCCGACGGACGACGGCCGCCTGAAATTTGACGATATAACACTCGATACGAAAAACGCGGAGCTCCGCTGCGAAAACGGCAAGAGCGTGCGCCTCGGCGAAAAGGAAATGCGCATTCTCGAATATCTTATTACAAATCAGGGGCGCGTCCTGACGCGCGATCAGATCGCGCTCAAGGTGTGGGGATACGAAAGCGACGCCGAATACAACAACGTCGAGGTCTACACCTCCTTCGCGCGCAAGAAGCTGGCGTTCGTCGGCTCGCGCTGCGAGATAAAGGCGATACGCGGGATAGGTTATGAATTGAGGTGCCGTGATGTTCAATAAAACGAGAAGAAAGATAGTTTTCACCGTCGTTCTGTCCCTGCTGGCGCTGATGGCGGTAACTCTCGGGACGATATACTTTTCCAACCGCGCCGCGCTCCTGCGCGAGAGCGAGAGCATACTGAACGCCTACGTCGAACGCTTCACGCTCGACGGACAGCCGGCCTTCCCGAACGAAAGCGACAAGCCCGACGCAAAACCCGACTCAGCTCCGCCGCCGGAGCCGCGCGACAACGACGCTTTCCGAAGGATCGAACCGGCGTTCCGCCTCTCGACCTTCTATTCGGTAGCGTACTCCGAAAGCGGCGAAGTGCTCGCGATAAACAACGGCAACAGGAATATGCAGAGCGACGAATCGCTGCTCGAGCTCGCGTCGTCGGTCCTTGAAAAAGGAAAGCGCAGCGGCGCGGTCGGCAGTATGACGTATATACTCGAGGAGCGCGAGGACTACACCCTCGTCGCCATGCTCGACGGCACGATAAACGACAACAACCAGAAAACTCTGATAAAACTGATGCTGATAATCGGCGCTGCGGCGCTGGCGGCGCTCTTCGTAATCTCGATCTTCATAGCGCGGCGCATCGTCCGTCCGCTTGAGGAGAACGATAAGCGGCAGAAGCGCTTCGTCTCCGACGCGGGACACGAGCTGAAAACGCCCATCGCCGTCATCTCCGCCAACAGCGAGCTGCTCCGCAGGCAGGGCGGAGAAAGCGAATGGCTCGACAACATCGACTACGAAAACGGGCGAATGAGCGAGCTCGTCAAGCAGCTGCTCGCGCTCTCCCACGCGGAAAACGGCGACCTGCCGACCGAAACGCTGGACTTCTCGCAGCTCGTAAGCGGAGAGGTGCTCCCTTTCGAGCCGCTCGCCTTTGAAAAAGGCGTGAGGATTGAATCCGACGTCGAGGACGGCGTCACCGTCGAAGGCAACCCGAACCAGCTCCGGCAGCTCGTTTCGATACTGCTCGACAACGCGCTTTCGCACGGGACCGGCGATGAGATCGCCGTTTCGCTCAAGCGCGATAAGCATTCCGCGGTCCTCGCGGTCGCCAACGACGCGGCGGGGCTCGACGCGGAAAAGGCCTCCCGCCTTTTCGACCGCTTCTACCGCGGCGACGAGGCGCGCGGCGACGCCGGCTCTCACTACGGGCTCGGGCTTTCCATCGCCAAGGCGGTCGCCGAAGCCCACAAGGGCGAGATCCGCGCCGACTTCAAGGACGGCAGAGCCGTCTTCACCGTAACGCTGCCGACAAAGAAAGCGTAAACACACGATGTAACATTAATAATATAAAGAAGCCGCCTTAGGGCGTGCAAATCAGGGATACGCCGGTCTTAAAAAGGATCTTTTCGCGCCGGACTGCGTTGAAAGCGCTCGGAATACATACAGTATTCCATCGCGCTTTCGCCTTGTCCGACACAAAAATCTCTCTTTTTAAGATGCGGAGCAGTTT